>CAZWED010000021.1:0-18470 GCA_964632645.1 uncultured Ferrimonas sp.
GTTTGCGCCAGCTGGAACAGATGCGTCGCGACTTTGTGGCGAACGTCTCCCATGAGCTGAAAACCCCGCTTACCGTACTCCAGGGCTACGTCGAGATGATGCAGATGACCTGCGACGCCGAGTCGATGCAGGGGCGCCAGTTCAAGGCGATGGAGGAGCAGTCGATCCGGATGAAAACCCTGATTGACCGCCTGCTGACCCTCTCCCGCATCGAATCGGCCACCGACATCGATCTGGATCATCCGGTGGACATGCCGGCGTTGATGGCCACCATTCAGCAGGAGAGCGAATCGCTGGCGTCGGGCAGCCATAAGCTGGTGTTCGAGGTGGATCCCGAGCTTCGGGTGTTCGGCGACGACATGCAACTGCACAGCGCCTGCGCCAACCTGGTGCAGAACGCCATCCACTACACCCCGCCCGGAGGGGAGATCCGGGTCAGCTGGTATCGCATTGGCGACCGGGCACGCTTTGAGGTGCAGGACCAGGGGGAGGGGATCCCGCCGGAACACCTGCCCAGGCTGACAGAGCGCTTTTACCGGGTGGACAAGGCACGCTCACGCGACACCGGCGGCAGTGGTCTGGGGCTGGCCATCGTCAAGCACGCGCTCAATCACCACAACAGTCGGCTGGAGATCCAGTCGGTGGTCGGGCAGGGCAGCCGTTTTGCCTTTGAGCTGCCAGCCACCCTGGTGGTCCCCCGAAAAGCGGGTTAATCGCTCCTTCACCCCGCCGACATAAAACCGTCACAGAAACGTCATCTGGCCTGCCGATACTGCGAAAGAGATTGCGAGCCCGATCCTGAATAACTCTGGAGTGAGTCATGAAGATCAAACACCTTTTGGCCGCCATGAGCCTGACGCTGGTCAGCGCATTCAGTGGCGCTTCCGTTGCGGCGATTGACCCCGACCTGCCCGATTACCAGAAAGTAAGCGGTGTGTCCGGCAACCTCTCCTCCGTGGGTTCCGATACCCTGGCCAACATGATGACCCTGTGGGCTGAAGGGTTTCGCAAGCAGTACCCCAACATCAATCCCCAGATCCAGGCGGCGGGTTCCTCAACGGCGCCGCCGGCGCTGACGGAAGGCACCTCCCAGTTCGGGCCGATGAGCCGCAAGATGAAGCCGAACGAAGAGGAAGCCTTTGTTAAGCGCTACGGCTACAAGCCGACCGCCATCCGCGTCGCCATCGATGCGCTGGCGGTGTTTGCCCACAAGGACAACCCCATTGCAGGGCTGACCATCGAGCAGGTGGACGGGATCTTCTCCTCCACCCTGCGTTGCGGCGGTCCGGCCGTCAGTCGCTGGGGGGACCTGGGCCTGACCGGTTCCTGGGCCAATCGCGACATCCAGCTGTACGGTCGCAACTCGGTGTCCGGCACCTACGGCTACTTTAAGCAGAAAGCCCTGTGCAAAGGGGACTTCAAACCCAGCGTCAATGAGCAACCCGGTTCCGCCTCCGTGGTGCAGTCGGTGTCCACCTCGCTGAACGCCATCGGCTACTCCGGCATCGGTTACAAGACCGCGGGAGTGCGTGCGGTGCCGCTGGCCAAATCCGGCACCGAATTTGTGGAAGCCACCGCGGCCAATGCCGCCAGCGGGAAATACCCGCTCAGCCGCTATCTCTACGTCTACGTGAACAAGCACCCGAACCGGCCGCTGGATCCGATGGTGGCGGAGTTTGTGCGCTTTATGTTGTCCAAGCAGGGGCAGCAGATCGTCGAGAAAGACGGCTATGTGCCGCTGCCGAACACCGTCATTGCCAAGGACCTGGCGCAACTGGGCATCTCTTTGTAATCTGCGGGTGCCTCAGACCACGCCCCGCCTCGGCGGGGCGTGGTCGTTTGGGGACGCCGACTCCCGCTTTGGGTTACACTGACCGCCCGTTTTCCCTTCACGATCACTGCCATGGCTTACTGGTTGTTCAAAACCGAACCCGACACCTTCTCCATCGACACGCTGAAAGCCCTGGGCACCAGTTGCTGGGAAGGGGTACGCAATTACCAGGCCCGAAACCTGATGCGGGATGAGGTGAAGCTGGGGGATAAGGTGTTCATCTACCACTCCTCCTGCAAGCACGTCGGGGTGGCGGGCATCGCCACGGTGACCCGGGAAGCCTACCCGGATCACCACCAGTTTGATCCCGAGAGCCCCTATTACGACCCCAAGTCGGATCCGGATAACCCGCGCTGGATCATGGTGGATGTGGCGTATCAGCAGCATCTGCCGTTGATCAGTCTGGCGTCCATCAAAGCCAACCCGGCGCTGTCCGATATGGTGCTGGTTAAGCGCAGTCGGCTGAGCATTCAGCCGGTGACGCCGGAGCAGTGGGCCACCATTCTGGCGATGGCAGGGCTCAAAGAGTAACGGAGCGAGCGAATACTCACTCCTTCAGCTCACTCCCCCAGCTCAGTCCCCAGCCGATGGACTTAAGGTGGTCCGCCTCCTGCTCCAGATCCGCCTGCAACAGCGCATCGCTCAACAGGGGGGCGGGCAGGGCGAGGTGAACCCGCCGTTTCTCCCAGCGCAGGGCCGGCAACGCCACATGGTGCCGTCGCCCAAGATGCCAGAGCACCGACAAGCGCAGGCACACCAGCAGGGTCAGCACCTGACTCTCCTTCGCCAACTCCAGGGCAGGGGGCTCGCAGTCATCCAGGCGTTTGCGGTGCCAGCGCCCGAGAAAGGCGATCAGCTGTTGTTGCTCCAGGTAAAACCCCGCCATGTTGCTGTTGGCCAGGATGTAGCCGGTGTGGCGTTGCACCCCTTTCGAGTTCAGTGCCAGACCCACTTCGTGCAGCAGTCCGCTCCAGTACAGTAACTCCTCCAGACCTTCTTCGTGGTTGGCCTGGGCGCGATAGTGATGGCAGGCAGTGTCCGCCACCCGCTTGGCGTGGCGAACGTCGACGTGGTAGATCCGCTGCATCGCTTCAACGGTGTGCTGGCACACCGAGGGTTGCGGGGCCCGGTTGGCCATCTCGAAGATCACCCCCTCGCGCAGCGCCGCATCACAGAACCCCATTTCGCTGATCTCCAGTGCCCGGAAGCAACCCAGCAACACCGCCAGCCCTGCCGGCAACACCGGACGCCGGGTTTCCGACAGGTAGGCCATCCCCATCTTGTCGATGTGGCCCGCTTCCGCCAGGTTCTCCACCAGCTTTTCCAGTGACTTGCGGGGAATCACCGGCTGCCCGAACTCCTCAAGGCAGACCTGCGCCAGCGCCTTGATGGTGCCGGAGGTGCCCAGCACCGCCTGCCAGCCCTGTTGCTGATAGCGTTCCAGCAGGGGTTCCAACCGCTGTTGGGCGGCCAGGATCGCTTTGTTGAAGCGCTTGGCACTCAGTTTGCCCTGTTCGAAATAGCGGTCCTGAAAGCTGACGCAGCCCATATTGAGGCTCTCCAGCTGAAAAGGCTCGCCATCCTGGCCGATGATCAGCTCGGTGCTGCCACCGCCGATGTCGATCACCAGGGTGGGCACGTCCAGCTCCTCGGCGTGACTGACCCCGTGAAAAATCAGGCGCGCTTCCTCCCGACCGGAGATCACCTCAATGGGCTGGTCGAAGATCAGGCGGGCCTGCTTGAGAAAGCGGTTGCGGTTGGGGGCCTGTCGCAGGGCGAAGGTGGCGACCAGACGAAGATCGCTGATGCGGCTCTCCTGCAAACGCTGGGCAAACTGGGCAAGACAGCGCAGCCCGCGCTGCATGGCGGCGTCGGACAGATTGCCGGACTTGTCCATCCCTTCCGCCAGGGAGACGCGCTGCTTGACCCGGTGCAGGATCTGCACGTTGTTTTCCATGACCCGGGCGATCGCCAGGTGGAAACTGTTGGAGCCCATGTCGATGGCGGCGATGGTGTCGCCCACCTGGGCCGGTCGATGAGAATGCGGCATAGGGTTACCGGTCAGTGGCTGACGGACGGGGGGACAACGGCTTCTGTTCCTCGTCCACCAGATAATCGTAGATGGCGATCTGGCTGCGCACCTTTTTGCGGTTGCCCCGGGGGACGTACTGGTTGTCCTGCAGCCGGTTCAGCACTCTGGCCTTGGTGGTGTCCTGCCACTGGATGGCGAGGATATCGAGGATCTGCCGCTTCAGGTGAGGGTCGTAGATGGGGGCGCCCACCTCAATGCGGTTGTCCAGGTTGCGGCCCATCCAGTCGGCGCTGGTGATGAACACCTTGGGGTCCCCCGCGTTCTCAAACACCATCACCCGGGGGTGCTCAAGGAAGCGGTCGACCACGGAGATCGCCTTGATGTTCTCCGATACCCCGGGGATGCCCGGCAGCAGGGCGCACATGCCACGGATGATCAATTGCACCCGAACGCCGTTGCGGGAGGCGTCGTACAGGCGTTTGATCAGGCCGGTGTCCACCAGATTGTTGACCTTCAGGGTGATGCCCGCAGGCTGACCGGACAGGCGGTTCTGCACCTCCCGGTCGATCAGGCTGTAGAGCTTGCGACGGGAGTCCACCGGCGAGACCAGCAGATGCTGGAACTTGACCCGACGGTAGGGGTGCTCAATGAAGTCGAACACCGCTTCCACCTCCCGGGTCAACTCGGGATCCCGGGTGAACAGGGCAAAATCGGTGTAGACCTTGGCGGTTTTCTCGTGGAAGTTGCCGGTGCCGATGTGGGCGTACTGCACCATCTCACCGTGTTCAACCCGACTGATCAGACAGAGCTTGGAGTGGATCTTGAGGGAGGGGATGCCGAAGTTGACCGTCACTCCCGCGTCCGTCAGGTGGCGGGCCCACTCGATGTTGGCTTCTTCGTCAAAGCGGGCGCGCAGTTCCACCACCACGGTGACGTCTTTGCCGTTTTTGACCGCGTCGGTCAGGGTGTTGATCACCTGTGAGTTGGCGGCAACCCGGTAGATGTTGATCTTGATGACCTTGACCGCCGGGTCATAGGCCGCCTGACGCAGCCACTCGGTGAGGTGACTGAACTTGTGGTAGGGGTAGTAGAGCAACACATCGTGGGCGCTGATCGCCTCAAAGCCGGTTTTGTAATCGGTGAACTGACGGGTCGACAGCGCGGGCAGTTTTTTGTTTTCCAGGTATTTGCGCCCCGGATTGGGGAAGGACATGAAGTCCCGGAAGTTGTGGTAGCGCCCGCCCGGGGTGACCGAATCGTAACTGGCCACCCCAAGGGCTTCGCGCAGCACCTCCAGCATGCTCTCCGGCATCTCCCGGTCGTGCACCAGGCGAACCGGCTCGGCGGTGAGTCGCTGCTTCAGGCCGGAGGACATCTTCTCCAGCAGGCTCAGTTCAATCTCGTCGGAGAGGTCGTATTCCGCATCCCGGGTCAGCTTCATGGAGTAGCAGCGCAGGGAATCGAACTCCAGGATCCCGTTGAACAGCTCCGCCAGACAGTGACGGATGATGTTGTCGAGCAATATCAGGGTTTTCCGCGCCTTGCTGCCGTCGGTGGGCAGTTGAACAAAGCGGGGAAGCTTACCGGAGGGCACCGGGATAAAGGCGTAGCGGACCTTGTCCTGATGGCGGATTTCGGTGGTCAGGTAGGTAATGCCATCCTCCAGACACATGTCGAGATCGGTGTCTTTGGTCAGCAGCACGGGGATGATGTGGCGGCGGATCTTGTCGCGAAAATGACGCTTCAGCCATTTGCCCTGGGCTTCGGTCAGCTGGGTTTCGTTGACCAGGAAGATGTTGCGTCGGGCCAGATCCAGCAGCAGCTGGCGGTAGATGTCATCAAACTGATTCTGCAGGGTCATCACTTTGGCGTTGATCTCCGCCAGCAGTGTGCGGGCCGCCTGACCGCCGCCCTTGGCTTCGGCGATCAGGATCCGGCGACGCAGATCCGCCACCCGGACCCGAAAGAACTCGTCCTGGTTGTTGGAGAAAATGCCGAGAAAGCGAACCCGTTCAATCACCGGGTTTTCCGGGTCCGCCGCTTCCTGCAGCACCCGTTCATTGAATGAGAGCCAACTGAGCTCTTTTTCCAGATAGGGGAAGGTGAGTTGTGCCGACATGGTGCCCCTTTATGTCCCTTAAAGTGGATGCGTAGCGGCAGTCTGGGTCATCAAGATGTCATCCTGATGAAATCCCGACGTGATACGGGCGATTTTATCATCACTTACGCCGGAGGCCATTGCGACTTTGGCTTAAGTAAAACGAAGAAATGGCGTTATTTGCCAATGATATCGACAGGTTGCCTCTGGTATCCTGCCCGGGCGTGATCCGGCTCAACGCACCGGCGAATGTCACCGGACTGTCATATAAACGACATATAATGCCGCATCGTGTCACACAGCACCCCACAGCGGGCCGAAAGGAAAGGGATGGAAGTCGCCAGCGCAGAACGGTTTAAGGGCAGTCAGCGTCGCCGAATCAAAGACAAGTTGGCTGAGCTGAGCATCACCGCCGGCGGCGTGATGGTGCTGGTCGCGCTTATCCTGATCTTTTTCTATCTGCTCTACGTGGTTGCCCCGACATTCAAAGGGGCCAGCATCGCGCCCCGGGCCGAGATGATGCCCCTCTCCGATGCCCCCACCGTCAAGCTGGGGCTGGATGAAGCCAACGCCTGGGCGTACCGCTTTACCCAGCAAGGCCAGGCCGAGTTTTACCCGCTGGAAGGCGGCGAACCCCAAGTGCTCTCCCTGGGCGTGCCGCCAGGGGTGGCTGTCCGCAGCAGCGCGTTGTCCCAGCCTGCCACGGCGACCGCCGCGTTGGGGCTGGACAATGGCCAGGTGCTGGTGGCCCAGGCCCAGTTCGACGTCAGTTACCCCAATGACGTCCGCACCATTGTGCCGGCAATTCGCTACCCCCTGAACGATGCACTGTTGACGCTGAACCCCGATGGGGAAGCGATCACCGCACTGGCGTTTGAGACCAACAATGACGCCACCACCTTCGTGTGGGCGGGTCCGGACGAGGCGCAGATGACCCTGACCCGCTTCACCGCCGAGGTGGATTTCCTTACCGACGAGACCACCTGGGTTCGCGAGGATGTGACGCTGCCCCGCCTGCCGTCATCGGTACAGGAGCTGCTGATCAGCCCCGACCAGCGCCAGCTCTTTGTGCTGGCCGATAACCAGGTGAGTGTCTGGAACATCCGCGATGCCGGGGCCGTCAGCCAGACCCAGCGGATCGCGGCAGCGGAACCGGACGCCACCATCACCGACATCAGCCTGCTGGCGGGCGCCAGCTCGCTGCTGGTGGCCAACGACAACGGGGTGGTCAGCCAGTGGTTTATGGTGAACAGGCCAAAGGGGCGCCAGTTCACCCGCATCCGCGATTTTGACCACGGCGCGCCCATCACCGCCCTGACCACCGAGTATTTCCGCAAGAGCTTCGCGGTCGGGGACAGCGAAGGGGGACTGGCGTTTTACTACACCACCTCCGAGACCGAGCTGCTGCGCACCCGCTTTGACGGGGAGCGGTTGCACGACGCCGCGTTCAGCCCCCGCTCCAACGGGTTGGTGCTGCAAAGTGGCAACCTTATCCGCGTGTTTGCCGTGGACAATCCCCATCCGGAGGTCTCGTTCAGTGCCCTGTGGCAGAAGGTGTGGTACGAGGGCTACCCCGAGCCGGCCTACGTCTGGCAGTCGACCTCCGGTTCCGATGACTTTGAAGCCAAGCTGAGCCTGATGCCGCTGGCATTCGGCACCCTGAAAGCGGCGCTGTACGCCATGCTGTTTGCGGTGCCGCTGGCGATCGCCGGGGCGATCTACACCGCCTATTTCATGTCGCCCAAGGTGCGCAATGTGGTCAAACCCACGGTGGAGATCATGGAGGCGCTGCCGACGGTGATCCTGGGCTTCCTGGCCGGGCTGTGGCTGGCGCCGCTGGTGGAGTCCAACCTGCCGGGGATCCTCCTGATGCTCGTCGCCTTGCCGCTGACCATGCTGCTGGCGGCGTTGGCCTGGCATTTTTCGCCGGAGGGGATCCGCGACAGTGGCTGGGGCGAATACCGCGAACTGTTGCTGCTGCCGCTGTTGCTGTTGGTGGGCTGGGCGGTGATGGCCGCCAGCCCCTATCTGGAACTCTACCTGATGGGCGGCGATGCCCGCGGGTTTGTCACCAATACCCTGGGGATCACCTTTGATCAGCGCAACGCTCTGGTGGTGGGGCTGGCAATGGGGTTTGCGGTGATCCCGACCATCTTTTCCATTGCCGAAGACGCGGTGTTTTCCGTGCCCCGTCACCTGATCAACGGTTCGCTGGCACTGGGGGCCACCCAGTGGCAGACCCTGACCCGGGTCGTGCTGCTTACGGCCAGCCCGGGGATCTTCTCGGCGGTGATGATGGGCTTTGGTAGGGCCGTCGGCGAGACCATGATCGTGCTGATGGCCACCGGCAACACGCCGCTGATGGAATGGAACATCTTCCAGGGGATGCGCACCCTGGCCGCCAACATCGCGGTGGAGATGCCGGAGTCGGCCATCGACAGCACCCACTATCGGGTGCTGTTCCTGACCGCCTTTGTACTCTTTATTTTTACTTTTATTTTCAACACTCTGGCCGAGTACATCCGTCAGAGGCTGCGTGAAAAGTACAGCACCTTGTAGGGATGAGCATGGGAAAGTGGTTTAAGTCGGGAAGTCCCTGGATCTGGATGACGGCCGGTGCGGTCAGCCTGTCTCTGGTGGCCGTGCTCGGGTTGCTGCTGCTGATCGCCTGGCGGGGGCTGACCTATTTCTGGCCCTCCACCCTGTACCAGTGGGAGTTGCAGCACCTCGACGGTCGGCAGGAGACCCTGATTGGTGAGGTCTACGATCGGGAGTGGGTGCCGCTGGAGCGCCTGACCGACGCCGGTATCGTGCTGCAAACCGATGAGGAGTTTATTGAGCGCCTGCTGGTGAAAACCGGCAACCGCGAATTTGTGCCACTGGATTTCCGCTGGGTGCTGGCCCCCACCATCGTGGCCACCACCGCCCCGGACGATCTGGCGGTGATTGAGCGCAGCCGCAATGGCAACTTCTACGGCTACCCCGTGGCGTTGGTCGAGGGGGAGGAGACGATCCGCGGTCCGCAGCTGGCGCAGGCCCTGCCTCGTGCCATCGACGCGGCGAACGCGCTGACGGAGCAGGCGGACAAACTGCAACGCTCCGACATCGGGCGGATCAATCATCAGCTAGAGCAGTTGCGACTGGAGGAGCGGCGTCTGCAACTGGACGCGCGGGATACGCCGGAGGCGCTGGCGCAGCTGGCGGCCCGTCGGGAGGCGCTGAACGACACCTATCAGGAATTGGAGCAAGCGCTGTTTGCCCTGCGTGCCCAAGCGGGGGACAGTGCCCTGCTGGTGAAGGACATGCGCGGCCAGGAGGTGCGATTGCCCCTCAGCGAGGTCAAGGCGGTGACCTATTCCAACGCCATGTCGTTGCCGGGTAAGGCGTGGCACTGGCTGAAATCCGTTGGCAAGTTTGTGGTGGACGAGCCCCGCGAAGCCAATACCGAGGGCGGGGTGTTTCCGGCCATCTTCGGCACCGTGTTTATGGTGCTGCTGATGGCGGTGATCGTGACCCCCTTTGGCGTAATGGCCGCGGTTTATCTGCATGAGTACGCGCACAAGGGGCCGATCACCCGACTTATCCGCATCGCGGTGATTAACCTGGCCGGGGTGCCCTCCATCGTTTACGGCGTGTTTGGCCTGGGCTTCTTCGTTTACATGGTGGGGGGCTCCATCGACCAGCTGTTCTACCCGGAAGCGCTGCCCAATCCGGTGTTTGGCACCCCCGGGGTGCTGTGGTCGGCCCTGACCCTGGCGATCCTCACCCTGCCGGTGGTGATCGTGTCCACCGAAGAGGGCTTAAGTCGCATCCCCTCTGCCGTGCGGCAGGGCAGCCTGGCGCTCGGCGCCACCAAGGCGGAAACCCTGTGGCGCATCGTACTGCCGATGGCCAGTCCGGCCATCATGACCGGGTTGATCCTGGCGGTGGCGCGGGCGGCGGGGGAGGTGGCGCCGCTGATGCTGGTTGGCGTGGTGAAGCTGGCCCCGCAGCTGCCTGTGGACGGCAACTTCCCCTTTGTGCACCTGGATCGCAAGTTCATGCACCTGGGGTTCCACATCTATGACGTGGGCTTCCAGAGCCCCAACGTCGAGGCGGCGCGGCCGCTGGTGTACGCCACCTCCTTCCTGCTGGTGACGGTGATCGTGGCACTCAACCTGACCGCCATTGGCGTGCGTAACCACCTGCGGGAGAAGTTCCGCGCTTTTGAACACTGAGTGAGGGCGAACTGATATGTTGTCTATCGATACTGCGGTAAGCCGCAATCGACCCCTGGATCTGACCGCACTGAGTCCGGAGCAGACCGCCTTTGAGATCCGCGATCTCAGCCTTCACTACGACGGCAAACCGGCGCTGGAGGGGATCCATATGAAGATCCCGAAAAACCAGGTGACCGCCTTCATCGGTCCGTCAGGCTGCGGCAAATCCACCCTGCTGCGCTGCCTGAACCGGATGAACGACCTGATCGACGGCTGCAAGGTGAGCGGCGAGATTTTGCTTAATGGCAGCGACATCCACCATCGCAGCGTCGATGTGGCGGCGCTGCGTCGTAATGTCGGGATGGTGTTTCAGCGCCCCAACCCCTTCCCTAAGTCGATCTACGAAAACGTGGTTTATGGCCTGCGGCTGCAGGGCATCAACGACCGCCGTCGCCTGGATGAGGCGGTGGAGAAAGCGCTGAAGGGTGCGGCGTTGTGGAACGAGGTGAAAGATCGCCTGGGCGACAACGCCTTTGGCCTCTCCGGCGGGCAGCAGCAGCGTCTGGTGATCGCCCGGGCCATCGCCATTGAGCCGGAAGTGTTGTTGCTGGATGAACCCACCTCGGCGCTGGACCCGATATCCACCCTCACCATTGAGGAGTTGATCACCAGTCTCAAGCGTCGCTTCACCGTGGTGATCGTCACCCATAATATGCAGCAGGCGGCCCGGGTTTCCGACAACACCGCCTTTATGTATCTGGGTAGGCTTATCGAGTACCGTGACACCAACACCCTGTTCACCACCCCGGCCAAGAAACAGACCGAGGATTACATTACCGGCCGTTACGGCTGACGACGGAGTTTGTCATGGACAACCTGAATCTGAGCAAGCACATCTCCGGCCAGTTCAATGCGGAACTGGAGGACATCCGCAACCGCGTGATGGCCATGGGGGGACTGGTGGAGGAGCAGCTTACCAACGCCCTGTCGGTGCTGCACAGCGGCGACGATGACCTGGCCCGCAAAGTGGTCGCCCGGGACCGCAAGGTCAACACCCTTGAGGTCTCCATCGACGAGGAGTGCACCCGGATCATCGCCAAACGGCAACCCGCCGCCTCGGATTTGCGACTGGTGCTGGCCATCTCCAAGACGGTGTCGGATCTGGAGCGCATCGGCGACAGCGCGGAGCGCATCGCCCGGCTGGCCACCGAGCACAACACCAAGCGTCAGCGTGGCATGCTGGTGTCCATGGAAGCGATGGGACGCCACACCCTGAACATGCTGCATGAGGTGCTGGACGCCTTTGCCCGCATGGACGTGGAAGCGGCGATGCGGATCCACAAGGAAGACGCCAAGGTGGATAACGAGTATGAAGCCGTGGTGCGCCAGCTGATGACCTTTATGATGGAGGATCCCCGCTCCATCCCCAATGTGCTGGATGTGCTCTGGGCTGCGCGGGCGCTGGAACGGGTCGGCGACCGCTGCCAGAACATCTGCGAATACATCATCTACTACGTCAAGGGTAAGGATGTCCGCCACCTGGACATGAACCAGGTGGAAGACCTGCTTAAGTAACCCTGCCCCGACGGAAAAAACGCCCGGCCAATTGGCCGGGCGTTTTGCTGTTGTCTGCGGACTTACTCTTCGTCATCCGGGTAGTGGTCGGTCACCCAGGTTTGCTGATCCACCGGAGGACGGACATAGCCGCGGCTGTCCAGCGGCGGCAGGGTGATCGGCGGGTAATCGATCTTCTGGTACGCCACCTGGCCGAGCAGATGACGGATGCAGTTGAGGCGCGCTTTGCGCTTGTTGTCGGAGTCGATCACGTACCAGGGGCTGTGGCGGGTGTCGGTGTGGGCGAACATCCGGTCCTTGGCCTGGGAGTACAGCTGCCAGCGGCTGCGGGACTCCAGATCCATCGGGCTGAATTTCCAGCGCTTGACCGGGTCGTGGATGCGCTCCAGAAACCGGCGCTCCTGCACCGCGTCCGAAACTGAGAACCAGTATTTGATCAGGGTGATGCCGGAGCGGATCAGCATCCGCTCAAACTCGGGGCAGGCGCGCAGAAAGTCGTTGTACTCCGCTTCGGTGCAGAAGCCCATGACGTGTTCCACCCCGGCCCGGTTGTACCAGCTGCGGTCGAACAGCACCATCTCGCCGGCGGCGGGGAGGTGCGCCACATAACGCTGAAAATACCACTGGGTTTTTTCCCGGTCGGAGGGGGCGGGCAGGGCAGCAATGCGGCAGACCCGGGGATTCAGCTTCTCGGTGATGCGCTTGATGGTGCCTCCTTTGCCGGCGGCATCGCGCCCCTCAAAGATGACCACCACCTTCAACCCCTTCAGCTTGATCCACTCCTGCAGGGCGACCAGCTCCACCTGCAGCGTTTTCAGCTCCGCTTCGTAGTGTGCCTTTTTCATGTGTCCCCCTTGCTGTTATCTCCTCTTACTGTAATCAAACCATTGGATATGAAAAAGAAAATGGTGAGGTTGTAGCGGAAAATAAGCCCATTGATTGGTACTATTGTGAGCAGGGTTATTTAACGATGGCCAGGTTGGCCGGGGAGAAAGCATGAAAGGGATCCAGCTGGCAGTAGGGGTCATGGCATTGACGTTGGCCGGGTGCGGCAAAGTGGCGCACCAGCCGGAACTGCCGCCACCCAGTGTGCAGGTACGGGCCGTCACTCTGGAGGAGGTGCGTCCCTCTGCTGAGTTCGTCGGTCGAACCCAGGCGTTTGAGGACGTGCACATTCAGGCTCAGGTCTCCGGTCAGCTGATTCAGCGCCACTTTACCGAAGGGGATCGGGTTAATCAGGGTGACCTGCTGTTCTCCCTCGACCCGGAGCCGTTTGAGGCCGAAGTGAACCAGGCCCGGGCGGTGCTGGCCCAGGCGGAAGCCGCCCGGGATGTGGCGGTGATCAACTGGGAGCGGGGCAAGCGTCTCCATCCGGAAGGGGTGATCTCTGACACCGACATGGATGAACTCACCAGCCGCAAACTCCAGTCGGAAGCTCAGGTGGTGCAGGCCAAAGCCGCACTGGATGCCGCGGCCCTGCAACGGCAGTACGCCGAAGTGCGCGCCCCCATCGCTGGCCGCATCTCCAACGCCTTTGTCTCCACCGGTGACCTGATCACCCCGCAAACCCAGCTGGCGACTCTGGTGCAGGGCGACCCCTTCTGGGTGACCTTCCAGGCGTCAGAGCGCCAGATGGCCGCCGCCCGCACCATCATGCAGCAAAGTCCCGAGCAGACTCCGCGCCTGTCCGACCTGGATGTGGCGATGCGGATGCCGGACGGCGAAATGTATGACCAGATTGGCCACATCGACTTTGTCGACAACCGCGTGGACGCGGCCACCGGCACGGTGAATCTGCGGGCCAAGTTCAGCAACCCTGACGGCTGGGTATTGCCCGGCATGTACGTCACTCTGGTGATCCGCCCGCAGCAAACCGAATCCCGCCTGCTGGTGCCTCAGGCTTCCGTTCAGGAGGACCAGCAGGGGCGCTACGTGATGGTGCTGGTGGAGGGCAACCAGGTGCAGAAGCGGATGGTGAAGCTGGGGCAGCGCTACGGCGTTCAGTGGGCCGTGCTGGAGGGGCTGGAAGAGGGAGAGAAGATCGTGGTCGAAGGGCTGCAGAAGATCCGCCCCGGCGCCGTGGTTAACCCGGTGACCCAGGAGATCCAACCCTTTCAGCAGGACGCCCAGGGCTAAGCCGGGAGAGCCACTATGATCAGCCAGTTTTTTGTCTCCAGGCCGAAGTTCGCCTTCGTCATCTCCATCGTCCTGACCCTGGCCGGGTTGCTGGCGATTCCGGTGTTGCCGGTGGCAGAGTTTCCCAATGTGTCGCCGCCGCAGATCGCGGTCAGCACCAGCTATCCTGGCGCCAGTGCCGACGTGGTGAAAGACACCATTGGTCAGGTGATTGAGAGCGAAGTCAACGGGGTGGAGGAGATGATCTACATGGAGTCCAAGTCCTCCAACGACGGCTCCTACTCCCTGACCGTGACCTTTGAGGTGGGCACCGACGCCGACATGGCCCAGGTTAACGTGCAGAACCGGGTGCAGCAGGCGTTGCCCCGCCTGCCCGCCGAGGTGACTCAGCAGGGCGTGAAGGTGAAGAAGAAAAGCCCGAACTTCCTGATGCTCGCCAACCTCTACTCCCCCAACGGTACTTTTGACGGCCTGTACCTGACCAACTACGCGGGCCTCAACATCAAGGACACCCTGGCGCGGGTGAGCGGCGTTTCGGAGGTGCAGATCATCGGTGGCATGGACTACGCCATGCGCATCTGGCTGAACCCCAACGCCATGGCGTCACTGGCGGTGACCAGTTCGGACGTCATCGCCGCGCTGCGAGAACAGAACATTCAGGTGGCGGCGGGACGGATCGGGGCGGCGCCGGTGGATCCCAACCAGCAGTTCCAGTACAGCCTGCAAACCCAGGGGCGCCTCTCCCATCCGGAGGAGTTTGCCCAGGTGGTGATCCGTTCCAACCCCGATGGCTCCAAGATCGTGGTGGGCGATGTGGCCCGGGTGGAGTTGGGCAGCCAGTTTTACGATGCCCAGGGCAAGTTGGACAACGCCCCCAGCGCCATCATTGCGGTGTACCAGAGCCCGGACGCCAACGCGCTGGAAGTGGCCAAGGGGATCCGCGCCGAGATGGCCCGCCTCTCCGAAGGCTTCTCCGATGATTTGACCTACGACATCCTGTACGACACCACCGAGTTCGTTGAAGTCTCCATCCAGGAAGTGGTGGAAACCCTGTTTATCTCGGTGGGCCTGGTGGTGCTGGTGGTGTACCTGTTCCTTCAGGATTTCCGCTCTACCCTGGTGCCGGCCATTGCCATTCCGGTGTCGCTGGTGGGCACCTTTGTGTTCCTGCTGATGTTCGGCATGACCATCAACACCGTCTCCCTGTTTGCGCTGATCCTGGCGATCGGGATCGTGGTGGACGACGCCATCGTGGTGGTGGAAAACGTCACCCGACTGATGGAAGAGAAGGGGATGGATCCGCGCACCGCCACCATCGAAGCGATGAAAGAGGTCACCGGCCCGATCATTGCCACCTCGCTGGTGCTGCTGGCGGTGTTTGCGCCGACGGCGGTGATGCCGGGGATCACCGGCCAGATGTACGCCCAGTTCTCCGTCACCATCTGCGTGTCGGTGCTGATCTCCTCGGTCAACGCCCTGACCCTGTCTCCGGCGCTTTGTGCCTCGCTGCTGAAGCCGCCGAAACAGCATGACAGCGGGTTCCATGCCGCCTTTAACCGCCAGTTTGACCGCCTCACCGGAGGGTACAGTGGCCTGGTGGCCGGCCTGATCCGCAAGTCCTCGCTGGTGATGCTGGCCTTTGTGGCGGCGATTCTGGTCACCGGCTACCTCGGCACCAGCCTGCCCAGCGGCTTTGTGCCCTCCGAGGACAAAAAGAGCTTTATGGTGGATCTGCAGCTGCCGGATGGGGCCTCACTGAACCGCACCGAAGAGGTGATGCGCGATTTGGTGGCGCAGACCCTGGAGCAGCCCGGCGTCGCCAACGTGATCCACGCCTCCGGCTTTTCCGTCCTGACCGGCTCCGTGGCCTCCAACGGCGGCTTGCTGGTGGTGGTGCTCGACACCTGGGAAGCGCGCACCACACCGGAACTCTCCGATAAGGCGATTCTGCGCAGCTTGCAGGCCAGGTACTCCGCCGATCCCCGCGTCAATGCCATGGCCTTTGCCCTGCCGCCTTTGCCGGGGGTAGGCAACGTGGGGGGCTTCGAGTTTGTCCTGCAGGACACCATGGGACGCAGTGCCGCCGAACTGGCGTCGGTGATGCGCGGGCTGATCATCGAAGCCAATCAGGAGCCGGCCATCGCCATGGCGTTCTCCAACTTCCGGGCCGACGTACCGCAGATGTACGTGGACGTGGACCGGCAGAAGGCCAAAGCGCTGGGGATCCCGCTGACCGAAGTGTTCTCCACCCTGCAGACCATGCTGGGCGGCGCCTACATCAACGATTTTAACCGCTTCGGCAAAACCTTCCGGGTGATGGCGCAGGCGGAGATGGATTTCCGCAATTCCGAACAGGACATCAGCAAGTTCTACGTCCGTACGGCCACCGGAGAGATGGTGCCCCTGTCCACCCTGGTGACCATCACCCCGATCCTCGGGCCGGAAGTGGTGTCCCGCTATAACCTCTATGGCTCGGTCACCATCAACGGCATACCGGCGCCGGGCTTCAGCTCCGGTGAAGCGATCGCCGCGATGCAGCGGGTGGCGGATCGGGTGCTGCCTGCCGGCTACCAGTACGAGTGGACCGGACAGACGTACCAGGAGATCAAGGCGGGCAACCTGGCCCCCTTCATCTTCTCGTTGGCGCTGTTGTTTACCTACCTGTTCCTGGTGGCGCAATACGAGAGCTGGACCATTCCGCTGGCGGTGATGCTGTCGGTGCCGGTGGCGGTGCTGGGGGCGTTCCTTAATGTGATGCTGGCCCAGGCCGACGTGAACCTCTACACCCAGATCGGCCTGGTGCTGCTGATCGGTATGGCGTCGAAGAACGCCATCCTGATTGTGGAGTTCGCCAAGCAGCAGCGCGAAGCCGGGCACAGCATTGTGGACGCGGGTCAGGAAGCGGCCCGGATGCGTTTCCGGGCAGTATTGATGACCGCCTTCTCCTTTATCCTGGGCGTGTTGCCTCTGGTGCTGGCCAGCGGCGCCGGGGCGGAAAGCCGTCACTCGCTGGGCTACGCCGTGTTTGGCGGAATGATTGCCGCGGGGATTGTCGGGACCCTTCTGGTGCCCGTGTTCTATGTTGTATTGCAGCGTCTGAGGGAGCGCGTTAAGGGACAGCCCGCCTAAGCCGGGATTTTTCCGCTTATTCTTCGATAAAGCCCGCCTATATGGCGGGCTTTTTTTGCGGGTCTGAAAGGGGAGGCAGAACGGCGTTTGGTCCGACCCTTTGCACCGTATTGGTCAGACCCTCTTTCCCCTCAAAGCCACACCAGCTGGGGCTTTGCGCTGACCCTTTGACGTATTTCATTTCCAATCGTACTTCGATGTTGGCTTGCCGCCGGAGAGAGGCGCCTTAACACTCAGTTTACGTTAACGTCAGAATAAAACGGTCGTTTAATAACCTGGCGAAAAAAGAACCTGCGCAAAAGCCCGTCAGTGGCGGGGTTTGGGGCTAACGTTAAGGTCAGGGATAAACATCGAAGGCAAGTGGGGGAGTGATGTTTGTAATGAGCGTGCAGGGGTGGTGTGTCAACCAAATGGTACGCGCTGAATGTATTTTACGTAATTAAATTACATTTGGTGCTTTGTTTTCTTAAGGGCCGGCCTGGCAGTGAAACGAACGTTTAAAGTTAATGCTCCAATCTTTGCTGTCCTTGTGAAACCCTTGAAAACAGTGCTTTGAGGCAAATTTATGAAATTAGTGTGATTTCTGTCTTGATTTTTGATGCACCATAACGCAGCTTAAATTTCACTCTGGAGCACCAGGACGGTGCAATAACCACGAAAGTCCAATGGAAAGAAACGTGGTTCTAAACTTTCATATGAAAATTCCAGTTTGGAGGAGCGAATGAGCCAGGCAGCATTAGAGTCGAAAGACGCCATCATCAAGCGTGGCCAGTTCGTGGCCGGCGAAGAGAAGATCCTCAGTGCCGAGGCACTGACGTTTCTGGCGGAGCTGGCGCAGCGTTTTGCCCAGCCCCGTCAGGCGCTGTTGCAGAACCGTGTGGCGCGTCAGGCCCGGATTGATGCGGGCGAGCTTCCGGACTTCCTTCCGGAAACCCGAAACGTGCGTGAGGGCAACTGGCAGATCCTGGGCATCCCCGCGGATCTTCAGGACCGTCGCGTTGAGATCACCGGTCCGGTGGATCGCAAGATGGTGATCAACGCCCTGAACGCGGACGTCAAAGTGTTTATGGCGGACTTCGAGGACTCACTGGCGCCCAGTTGGGAGAAGGTGGTTCAGGGGCAGCAGAACCTGAAAGACGCCGTGGATGGCACCATTGAGTACACCAATCCGGATAACGGCAAAGAGTATCGACTGAATCCGGATCCGGCGGTGTTGATCGCCCGCGTCCGGGGGCTGCACCTGGATGAAGCCCACCTGACCTGGCAGGGCGAGCCGATGCCCGGCGCGCTGGTGGATTTCGGCCTCTACTTCTACCACAACTACCGGGCGTTGCTGGCCAAAGGGTCCGGCCCCTATTTCTACATCCCCAAACTGCAGAGCCACCTGGAAGCCCGCTGGTGGGCGGAGGTATTCGCCTACACCGAAGACCGTTTCTGCCTCAACCCCGGCACCATCAAGGCGACCTGCCT
>CAZWED010000022.1:0-18464 GCA_964632645.1 uncultured Ferrimonas sp.
AGGGCTGGGCAGCGAGCATCGCGCCCGTCTTGCCGCTCTGGTTGGCCAGCCGATGGGCCGTCACCCCTGATACAAAAACGCCACCCTGAGGTGGCGTTTTTGCTTAGCCGGCTTTGACCGCCATGCGCTTGCCCAGCCAGACTCCCAGGCCCAGCGGGGCAAAGAAGATCACCAGCACAAACAGTACGAAATAGAGGATCAGGCTCTTCAGGGTTACCGTCAGTTGCTGAAACGCTTTTTCTACCGCCTGCTGGGCGATCTGGTCCAGATCCGCCGCCGCGGCGGCCCGCTCGCGGGTCACCATCTCCTCCAATGCCTGACGTTCCGCGCGCACCATCAGCATCAGCGCCTCCCGTTCGACGGAGAGTTGCGCCAGCTTGTCATCGGTCATCTCCGAGAGGCGCTCCACCAGGGGCGTCAGCTCCCGGTTCATGTCCACCGCCAGGCTGCGCATCATCTCGGGAGACTGCGCCATCAGGCGTTGAAACTGGCGGGAGGTGGCGCTGATCTCCACCAGAGTTTTCTGCACCTCATCGGCATTGATGTTGGCGTGCAGGGCATACAGCTGCGCTTTCCAACCCAGGATTTTCGGGGTCTGTTCGCTCATCATTGCCATCCGGTCGGAGATGTCGCTCATCACCTCGGGCACGGTTCCAAAGGTGGTGACCGCTTCCAGCTCACTGATCCCGCGGAACGCCAGCCACTCATTGAAGGCGCTGGTGCGGGGGAAGCTCAGGTCGACAATGGGGTTGGCCGCCACGTAACCGCGGACAAACTGACGGTGAGATTCAAAGTCAGAGCGGCTCAGGAACCCCCGGCTGGTGGATTCAAACTCCTCCGCCAGCGCACGGCTCGTTGCCACCGCAACGGACTGGTACGGGCCAAACAGTTCGGCCCCTTCACCGCCATCAAAAAACGCCGCCATCTGCGCGGTCAGGGCCCAGGTGTCCACCATGGAGGCGATGGGCGATGCCTGGAAAATGCTGCGCTGCAGCGCCTGCTCGGCACCGATTTTCCACATCAGGGCACGGCTTTCGATCAGGATATTGACCGGCCGACCCTCGCGCTCGGCCGCCTCGCGCTCCATCGCCACCATGCGATCCGCCGCAAGCTCAACGCCACTGTAGAAGACGTTGGAAAAATCACGGCTGAACACCCGCATGTTCAGCTGCTCCTTGGGCAGAGGCTCAATGCCACTCTCCAGCTTAATCTCCAGCAGCGAGCAGCCGGTAACCCACATCGCCATCACGCCCATCAGGAGTACACGTTGTAGTGCCTTCATCATCGAAATCCACTGAACCGTAAAGAAAGAGATTGTCCCACCCGCGCCGGACACAACAAAACGCCGCCATCCCAAAGCCGTGATCCTGGCCGCGAACGGACATCATAAAAGCGATTAATTAACGCCAAATTCATCGACATCGCGACAAACAATCACCCTGGCGTGCACTCGATATAACAATTCGCTTTTTGCGCTCAGCGCAATTCCGGATCGCATTCACAAAAGGCGTTGGGAGCATCTTTGCATCTGTGAGTTCACTCACGGTCAGTCGCGACGGCCCCCTCACAGAATACGAACACAAGTCGCCCAATTGGTTCGCAAACCCCGATGGATATTAACCAGCTTGATCATAAAGCGCTGTTGGTTTTTGATGCCGTAGCCAGGCACCTCAATGCGTCCCTGGCCGCCAATGAGCTGGGCTTAAGCAGCTCCTGCATAAGCCGACAAATCAACAGCCTGCGCGCCATCTTTGAAGACGTGCTTTTTATTCGCCGGGCCCAGGGGTTTGTCATGACCACCAAGGCGGAGCAAGCCTTGCCGATGGTCCGGGAGATCTTGTCGGGATACCAGGCGCTGAGTTGCCAAACCCGTTTTGACCCCGCTCAGTCCCACCGGCAATTTACCCTCGTCGCCTACAACGAATTCACCTACGCCGTGGCCAAAGTCATTCGGGACACCCTATTGCCCCAGGCCCCGAACATGAAATTCAAAATAAGGAATCTGACCTCAGACTGTTACCGGAACCTCGAAAATGGCGAAATCGACTTTGCCATCGTTTATGAGCAGTTTGGTGGCAAAAAGCTTCTGGCCGACCTGATTTCTCCCACCGGGCATCTTTACCTGATCGCCAAAGAAAACCACCCGGTGTTTCTTCATCCACTCTCCTTTGAAAGCCTGCTGAATTATCGCTACTTCGAACTCGACAATTTTGATGACTTGTCGACGCCGCTGATCTGCCAATACGCCCAAAAGCGTGACTGCCAGGTCGACGTGGTTGGCTATACCGACAACCTGGCCGATTTGAGCCGCCACCTGTTGGACACCAACGCCCTGGCCCTGACCTGCAACCTGTTCACCCTGGAATTTGTCCGGCTGATCCGTCCCCTGAGGGCCGTCCCGCTGCCGCAGCCCGTCACCCAGGCACTGCTTAACGAAATCCAGTCAGAACGCCCGGTGGGCAACTACCTGGTGTACTCCAGCATCAACCAGTCTCCCGCCCATCAATGGGTCAAAACCCAGCTGCGGGACGCCCTCTCCGCCTACTGGCACCAATTACTGCAAGCCCGGAGTTCGACAGACTCCTTCCCATAACACGGCCCCCGAAAAAAGGTCCGTTTTCTTACCACCTCAGGACACCATGATGAACATAAAACTTCTGACTTATGCCTTGCTGCTCGCAGGCATGAGCGGGCTCGCTCATGCCGACGACAGCGACTGTCGCCAGTGCCACAGCAACCCGGAGCGACTGCTCGAGCGGTTGGACACCGACTCGTTGGCGGACGCCTCGCTCACCACCGGGCAACGGCTGCAGCAACTGCAGATCGACCTGGACAAAATGGGCAGCCACGGGACAATCGCCTGCCAGGATTGCCACACCGAAACCACGTCAACCGACGACGCCTGGCACCCGGCCATCCTGACCCGCCCCAGCGAAGACGGCGGCACCGTGTGCGCAGGCTGTCATGGCGACGCGCTGGTTGAGCGGTTCCAGCACTCCCTCCACTTCACCGTCAACGGCATTGCCCGCGGGCTGGTCAGCCGTCTGGCCCAGACGCCGGATGCCCAGGCCCAGTTTGATGCCATGCACAACGGAGAAGAGGGCTGCAGCAGTTGCCACGCCAGTTGCGGCAGCTGCCACGTCAACCAGCCGGAGTTTGCCGGCGGCGGCTTGGCCGATGGCCACGCCTTTGCCAAAACCCCCGACCCGGAAAAGACCTGCCACACCTGCCACTACGAAAATGCCGAGATCCACCTTGAGGTGGACGTGCATGCCAAAGCGGGACTCTCCTGTCTTGACTGCCATCAGGACGAAACGGAGTTCCACGGTCAACCGCTGGACAGCGTGGCGAAAGACACCTTGTGGAGTAACGGTCCGGCCCACCTGACCCAGGGCCACTACGCGCAAACCCAGAAACGCGACACCGTCAAAGCCCGCTGCGTCGACTGTCACGCCGATAAAGCCGAAGACCACACCAGCCTGCTGACCGGCAAACCCGCCCTCATCAACCACAACGACAAGCTGGATTGCATCAGCTGCCACACTCAGCCCTACGCCACCTGCTACGGCTGCCACAGCGGCGAAGAGGTGGACTCCATCGGTGGCTGGACGCCGGGCATGGAGAAGATGACCGTCGTCATTGGCCTGAAAGAGGCCAACAACCCCGACAGCTTGCTCACTACTCTGAGCCACTCCCCGGGCCCGGATCGGGACTCCGGCATCGTCGTCGACCCAACCCATCCCGACACCAAGTCCTTCTTTGTGCCCTTCGCCGCGCATTTCACGGCGCGCAATCCGCTGGTCACCGACGAAGCCAACGCCTCGGGACGGATGTGTGAAAACTGCCACAACACCCAAAACAGCCTGTTGCTTGAAGCCTCGGAACTGGGCCCGCGAGATCCGGTTGCCGATCGCGCCTTTGCCGTTCCGGCGGAACGCCTGCCCAAACACTGATGGAGACCATGACAATGAAGCGATTCACCTGCATGACCCTGCTCGCCCTGACGGCCTTGCCGACCCAAGCCCTGGAGCTGTCGGGCAACCTGCTGCTGGTCAATAACTACCTGTGGCGTGGTATGACACTGAGCCTGGAAGATCCCTCCCTGCAAGGCAGCCTGACCCTGGAGCACGACAGTGGCCTGTTTGCCGGGGTCAGTGCCGAGAGCTACCGCTATCGGGACGAACAGGGCCAGCGCGTCGACGACCATGAACTGGACCTTTATGGCGGCTACTTCCACAGCCTGACCGATGAGTTGGGGCTTCAGGCGGACGTGAGCGTCTACACCTACGGCGACGCCAGCCACAACACCGAGTGGGGCCTGGGTCTCTACCATTCCGATGGCAGCGTCGCACTCTATTACGACCAGGACTTTGAAACCTGGTACGCCCAACTCGAATACGGGCTGCCCCTCTCCGAGCGCGTTTCGCTGAACCTGCATGGCGGCTATTACCTGGACAATGACCAGTACTATGGCTTTGGCCAGGACCACTTCTACGACGTGGCCGCCACCCTGAGCTGGGCGGTTCTGCCCTACCTCAACCTCAGCGCCGGGGCCACCTATCACGAGTTCGAAAAAGGCTACGGCCTGGCGGCCATCGAACTGACGTTTTGACCCCCCCTCTGACAAAGCGGCCCGATGGCCGCTTTTTTCTTTTCCGGGTTCGGCAGTGCGGACAACCTCCAAAGGCCGTCGGCGGTCCCCGATCCGCCATCGCCATCCCTCTGACAAGCTGATAACTTGGCTGCGGGAGGAACCCTATGAAGTTTGTGATAACCACGCTACTGGCGCTGTTCGCTGCGCCGACTTTGGCCTATGACGCTTCAACACTGTCACTGGGCATCGACAACGACGGCGCCGTGGGCAGTGACCGGGACTATTCGAGCGGGCTGTTTCTGGGTTACCACAGTCCCCACTATTCCGTGGCTCAGGCCCCCCGCTGGGCCGCCACCCTGGCCGGTGTTCTGCCGGGCAGTGACCGCCAGAGCCTGGCCACCTCGCTGCGGCTGGGACAGCAGATCTGGACACCGGAACACATTGAGGAGCCGCTGCCCCGACCCGGAGAGCGCCCCTATGCCGGCTTGTTGTTTTTGGAGGGCGGGCTGTCACGCTACGCCGAGGACCGGGCCGATCGTTACCTCCTGAGTGTGGGCACCGTCGGCCCCAACGCGCTGGCGGAACAGGGGCAGCGCTTTATCCATTTCCTGATTGGCTCCGACGAGCCGATGGGCTGGGACAGCCAAATCGAAAACCAGCTGGTGGCAAACCTCGATTACCGGGGGGATCGCCGCCTGGCACAGAGCCCCGGACGCTGGGGCCGAACCCCGGAGATCAGCGCCGTTGGCCGGGCCCGAGTCGGCAACGCCCAAAGCGAAGTCGCCGCCGGTGCCCTGTTTCGCTGGGGGGAGGATCTGGGCAGCAGTTTCGCCAGTGCCGGCTTTGAGCCCGGTCGACTGGTGGACCCGGGCGCCCTGGCCGGCAGCCCGATGGGCCAGTTCCTGTTCAGTGGGATCGAGGTTCGTTACCGCTTCAACGACATCACCATCGAGGGCAGTCGTCCGCCGGACGTGCCAAAGACCACCGTCGAACCGGTGCAGGCCAGCCTGGTGCTGGGATACGCCTATTATCGCCCGCGCTGGGGCGCCAGCCTCACCTTTGAGGCCCACAGTCGCGCCTACCAGGAGGCCGACCACGCCGTGGATGGCTACGGCGCCGTCAGCCTGTTCTGGCGATTCCCCTGAGCCCGGTTACAGCGCCCGCTCTCCCTTGCCGAAGCGGTACACCAGCTGGCTGCTGACCAGGTCATCATTGGTGTGAAAACGGCCACTGTAGTAGTGGCGCCAATCCAGCTGGAGCGCCCAGTTTGGGCTCAGCCGGTAGTGCAGCCCGGCCCCGCCGTTCACCTGGAAGGTTTTGCGGTCCCGATCCTGATCCCGCAGCGCTTCGCCCATGCCGAGGGTAAGATAGGGGCGCCAATCCCCCTGTCCATTGAAGTAATACTGCCCATCCACGCTGTAGTTTTCGTAGGTGAGGGTTTCCCCGCTCTGGCGATCCTTCAGCTCGGCACGGGCGTAGCTCAGACGGGCGGAAAACGAGCGGGTAAAGTAGATCCCCAGGCTGATCAGCGGGGTCCACTCGTCGCTCACCTGCCACTTGTCATCCGTTGTCAGATAGCCGCCACCGATGCTGATCCCCACCATGCCGTAATCCACCGGATCGCTGGCATGACGCACACCGTCGGAGCGCTGCAGCCGACTCACCGCGGGGCTCGCCTCGCCGCCGCCAAAGGCGTATTTCAGGTTCAACTGCACCTGGGTATCCACCCGGCCATCGCCCATCGGCACCTCCTGCACACCGAGATAACCGGTGCCCGCCTTGATCAGGTCTTTTCCGAACAGACGGTTTACACCAAGGCCGATGCGATCCACCGGGTCGAGGAAAAACAGCGCCGTACTGCCCAGCCACTGGGAGCCCCACACGTCCCCTCCCCGTTCAATGATCGCCCGCTCCTTCTGGAAGGCCCATTCGCCGTAGACCCAGCCCAGCACCGGGGTCACCACCAAATCCTGCAGTGAGGGCACTTCGGCAAACGCCTCAATCCCGTACTCCCAGTAGAAGGTGGACATCAGGAAGGCGTACATAAAGGCGTCCCACTGGCGATAGCCCGATTTGCGCGCCACCTGGTAATACACCCCGCCGAAATAGGGGTGGCCAATGTAGTTGATGTACCAGATGTCCCGGTCCCACACCGGCCCTTCCCGGACGTTGTCCCACCACTTCTGCAGCAGGCGATCATCACTGCCGTCCCAGTTGGTGAAATCGCTGGGCAGCAGGGCCAGAAAGCCCGCCACCCCCACGCCGTACCAGGCCAGGGATTGGGTTTGCGACCAGATCCGCTCCTTGTCTTCCCCATGCGGTGCCGAGAACAGCGACACCGTGTAGGGCGCCGCGTACACGCTGGCGTCAATCGCCTTGTCTTCCCAGCTGCTGTTGGTCACTGCGGGGCGGTCAATCTCCCCCGCCTGCGCCCATCCAAACGCCGACACGCAAAGCCACAGCCAGGCCCACGTCCTTGCCTTCATCCTTCGCCCCTTAACGGTTTGCCGGCCCCCGCCGGACAAACAGTGCACTCAAGCCCAAATCTAAATTTACATTAACTTTTTCAAAACAGTGAGTTATCACTTCGCTTATTCGGCAGGAGAGAGCGTGGTGAGAATCGGAAAGCAGCGTTGGGCCGGCTTTCTCCCCTCCCCCTACCGGGACTGCTAGCCTTGAAAGGGAAGGCCTGTGCGAGGACTTGTCCATGCGGTACGACAGCATTCTGGACACCATCGGCAATACGCCGGTGGTGCGCATCAACAACATCGACACCTACGGCACCACCCTCTACGTCAAAGTGGAAGCCTTTAACCCGATGGGTTCGGTTAAGGACCGGCTCGCCCTTGGAGTCATCGAGGACGCCGAA
Source organism: uncultured Ferrimonas sp. (assembly GCA_964632645.1). GTDB lineage: Bacteria > Pseudomonadota > Gammaproteobacteria > Enterobacterales > Shewanellaceae > Ferrimonas. The sequence continues at coordinate 7,464 of CAZWED010000022.1, forward strand.
GCCCGGGGAGAACTGCAACCGGGCCAGACGGTGGTGGAAGCCACCAGCGGCAATACCGGCATTGGCCTGGCCATGGTGTGCGCCCAGAAGGGCTACCCGCTGGTGGTCACCATGGCAGAGAACTTCTCCGTGGAGCGGCGCAAACTGATGCGCTTTCTCGGCGCCAAAGTGGTGTTAACCCCGGCTCATGAGAAGGGCTCGGGCATGGTCGCCAAGGCGGCGGAACTGGCCCAGACCCACGGCTGGTGGCAATCCCGCCAGTTTGAGAACCCCGCCAACGCCGCCATTCACGAACGCACCACGGCGGTGGAGATCCTGAGGGACTTTGAGGATCGGCCACTGGATTACTGGATAACCGGCTTTGGCACCGGCGGCACCCTCAATGGCGTATCCAAAGCGCTGAGAGCCTACAGCCCCCGCACCCGAATCGTGGTGTGCGAACCGGACAACGCGCCGATCCTGGCCAGCGGTGTGGCCCAGCCTCCCGACGCCAGTCACCCCAGTTTTCGCCCCCACCTGATGCAGGGCTGGTCGCCGGATTTCATTCCCCGCCTGGCCCAGCAGGTGCTCGACGAAGCCCGCATCGACCAATACCTGCCCATCAATGGCAACGAGGCCCTGGCCTGCTGCGCCGCCCTGGCGCAGAAAGAGGGGATTTTCGTCGGCATCTCGGCGGGCGCCACCTTTGCCGGTGCCCTCGCGGTCGCCCGGGACGCCCCGGCGGGCAGCACCCTGCTCTGCATGCTGCCGGACACCGGAGAGCGTTACCTCTCCACCCCACTGTTTGCCGACGTGCCGGAAGCGATGACCGAGGAGGAGATCGCCATCGCCCGCTCCACCCCCGGTTACCGCTTTGACGCTGGCCACAGCGCGCCGCCACCGGTTCAGGATACGCCCCAGCCGCTGGATGAGGCGGCGGTGGAAGAGGTGAATGCGTTGCTCTCCGACGCCCGCCATCCGGTGGTGATGTTTGCCCTGGAGTGGTGCGAGTTTTGTTGGTCGGTGCGTAAGGTGTTTCAGCAGTACGGCATTGAGTACCGCGCCGTGGATCTGGATTCGGTGGCCTACCAGAGCGACAACCGCGGCGGCAACATCCGGGCGGTGTTGAAGGAGAAAACCGGCTGGAACACCCTGCCGCAGATCTTCATCCAGGGCGAGTTCATCGGCGGTTGCACCGATCTGTTCGACCAGATCCGGGAGGGCAGCCTGGCCGAGAGGCTGCGCCAGGGAGCGATCCCGTTCGACGAGACCGTCGACGCCGATCCCTACCAGCAACTGCCCGGCTGGTTGCATCCGCGCTAGGGGCCACACAGAACAACGCCGCCCGGAGGCGGCGTTATTGCCTCATTCGCTGCGGCGAAGCGGTCGACCCGGGGCACTCCAGTCCACATGGAAGCGCTCCGCTTCCGGCGCATCGGTGCGGGCAAAACCGTGCGCACCGAAATAGTCGCGTTGGCCCTGAAGCAGGTTGGCGGGCAGCGTGGCCAGTCGATAGGAATCGAAATACGCCAACGCCGAGCTCAGCGCGCCACAGGGCACCCCCAGTACCGTGGCCTGGGCCACGGCCCGGCGCCAATTGTTCTGGCAGCGGTGCAGCTGCCCGGTAAAGAAGGGGTCCACCATCAGGTTGGCCAGCTGCTCGTCCCGCTCGTAGGCATCAGCAATGGACTGCAGGAACACCGCGCGAATGATGCAGCCCGCCCGCCAGATGCGGGCAATGGCGGCGAAATCCAGGGTCCAGCCCTGGGCTTTGGCCGCCGTGGCCATCAACTGGAAGCCCTGGGCGTAGGCGCAGATCTTGGCGCAGTAGAGGGCATCGTGGAGCTGCTCAATCAGCGCTTCGGCGGCCTCGCCGGTCAGCGTCGCCGCCTCTGGCCCGTGCAGCCGCTGTGCCGCGGCAACCCGCTCCGCCTTCTGGCCGGACAAAGCGCGGGCGTACACCGCCTGGGCAATGGTGGGGGCCGGACAACCCAGTTCCAAACTGGACACCGCGGTCCACAGGCCGGTGCCTTTCTGCCCCGCCTTATCCAGGATAACGTCCACCAGCGGGCCATCGCTCTGCGCATCCCAGGTGTCCAGCACCTCGGCGCTGATCGCCATCAGGTAGCTGTCCAGCACCCCGTCGTTCCAACGCCGGAAGATCGCCGCGATCTCCGCCGGGCTCAGCCCAAGGGCGCTGCGCAGCAGGTGATAGGCCTCGCAGATCAACTGCATGTCGGCGTACTCGATGCCGTTGTGCACCATCTTCACGTAGTGGCCGGCACCCGCCGGACCGATGTAGGCGGCACAGGGCTCGCCTTCCGTCACCGGGTTACCGGGCTCAAACCGCTCGATCGGTTTGCCGGTGGCCGGGTCCACTTTGGCGGCAATCGCCTGCCACAGCGGCGCCAGACGGCGCCAGGCCCGGGGGTCACCGGAAGGCATCAGTGACGGGCCAAACCGGGCCCCCACTTCGCCCCCCGATACGGCGGTGCTGAAAAAATGGAATCGTCCGCGGTAGTGCGCTTCCCGCGCTACAGTGTCGGTCCACAGGCTGTTGCCGGTGTCCACCACCACATCCTCCGGGCCGATGCCGGCCTCCAGCAGCGCTTGGCAAACCGCGTCCACCGGCGCTCCGGCGGGCACCGACAGGATCACCAGGCGCGGAGCGCTTAACCGGCTGAGCATGGCGGCGAGGTCGGGACACCCCAACACCCGCACGGAGCCGCTTTCTGCACGGTCCTGCGCTTCGACCCCCGCGATCTTTGCCGGGTCCAGATCGAACGCGGCAACCCGGTAACCGTTGTCCGCCAGGTTCAGCGTCAGGTTCTTGCCCATCACACCCAACCCGATAAAACCAACATCACACGGTGCGGCACTCAATTCCATTGACCTTAACTCCCTAGCCACGGCGAAAAAATTCGCCGCGGATTATACTCAAGTGGCTTCGAAGTGGTAACCAAAGTGAGACTTGGATCACCAAAGTGCCACTTCAACACTGAAAGCGCATGCCCAAGCAGCACAAATCACCAGGCATGCACCACGCCAGAGTGAACCACCCTCACCCCCTCCAAGCGGGGTCTAAGGAGAGAGAAGATGAAATCCATCGCAATCTGCGTCGCCGCCCTGGCCATGATGGTGGCCAGCTCCGCCCAGGCGGACAGCGTCAACGATGCCATCGCCAAGTTCAAAGAAGCCGAAGCGACCCAGGAGTTTTTCGCTAACGCTTATGGCTATGCCATCTTCCCCACCATTGGTAAGGGCGGCATCGGCGTCGGTGGCGCGTACGGAGAAGGACAGGTGTACAAGGGTGGCCAGCACACCGGCAATACCAAGATGGCCCAGGTGACGTTTGGTTTGCAGCTGGGTGGCCAGGCCTACAGCCAGATCATCTTCTTCCAGAATGAAGACGCCTACAACGAGTTCACCAGTGGCAACTTCGAGTTTGGGGCGCAGGCCAGTGCCGTCGCACTCACCGCCGGCGCCTCGGCCGAGGCGGGCAGCCAGGGCACCAGTGCCGGCGCAGGCACCTCCCAGGCCAAGAACCAGTACAAGGGCGGTATGGCGGTGTTTACCATGGCCAAAGGCGGCCTGATGTACGAGGCCAGCATCGGTGGTCAGGCGTTCACCTTCGACCCGGTAGAATAGTCCCCCAGGCCGACGCCCTGGGCTGCGGGCGTCGGCGATTTCCCTCCCCCGGTTATCCCGTGTGCAAAGCCACACATCCCCGGCAAAAAACGGGCGCAAAGTTGCGAGACAGTCCGTTCTTTTTTCAAACTCTGAGAGGCAGTTAACAAATCAGAAACCTCGAATTGGGGTCTTCGGAACCCACGGGAAACAATAGGCTCTACCCTGTGTACCCGTTTGGATTTTTTCCGGCCCAAGGAGACCCCATGGCCCGCCTGTTTACTCTGCTACTGTTGTGCAGCCTCAGTCTGTTCGCCCGCGCGGCCGACGCGCCGGTCACCTGGACCGGCACCGACGCCAAAGGCGACCCGGAGATCACCCTCTATTTCTTCTGGTCCCAGACCTGCCCCCACTGCGCCGAAGCGCACCCCTTTGTTGATGCCCTGGCGGAACACTACCCCTGGATCAAACTGGAATCCCATAAAGTGTCCGACGCCGAAACCCTGCCCATCTGGCGCAAGGTGGCGGCCGAAACCGGCGTGCCAGCCAACTCCGTGCCCTACCTGGCCTATTGCGGCCAGGCGACCGTCGGCTACAACGGCCACGGCGTCACCGGCCAGTTCCTGCTGAGCCAGCTGAAAGCCTGCTACGAACGCCAGGGGGGCGTACTGGATCCCAATGACCCGGGACTGGGGGCCGAATTTGCCGCCAGCGAACCGGCCCAGGGTGGCCTGTTCACCACCTGCGGTGCCAGCGCCGAACCCGGCACCTGTGGCCTGGAAACCCCGGCACCGGCCACCGCCATTCAGCCGGTGGAACTGCCCTTTATCGGCATGGTGGCCCCGGAAACCCTCTCCCTGCCCCTGCTGACCGTGGTGCTGGCGGGCGTGGACGCGTTTAACCCCTGCGCCTTCTTTGTGCTGCTGTTCCTGCTCTCCATCATGGTGAACGCCAAGAGCCGTTCCCGGATGCTGATTGTCGGGGGCATCTTCGTGTTCTTCTCCGGCTTCATCTACTTCCTGTTTATGAGCGCCTGGCTCAACATCTTCGCCTTGCTGGGTGGCAGCGATGGCGGCTGGATCATGATGGCCGCCGGCCTGCTGGCGCTGACGGCAGGGGCGGTTAACCTGCGGGAGTACGTGACGCAGAAAGGCGACGTTTCCCTCTCCATGTCCGCCGAGAACCGGGGCGCGCTGATCAAGCGGATGGGCCAGCTCACCAAGGCCAGCAGCATGTCCACCATGATCGCCGGTACCGTGGTGCTTTCCATCCTGGCCAACGCCTATGAGCTGCTCTGCACCGCCGGCTTCCCGATGATCTACACCAGTGTGCTGACCCTGCACGACCTGCCGAGCGCAGAACGTTACTTCTACCTGGTGATGTACAACCTGGTGTACGTGATCCCGCTGGCGCTTATCGTGCTGGTGTTCTCCCTGACCATGGGCAAGCGCAAGCTGACCGAAAAAGAGGGCCAGACCCTGAAGCTGATGTCCGGCATCATGATGATGGGCATGGGCGCCCTGCTGGTGATCGACCCGATGCTGCTGCAGAACGCCGTCCTCGCCATCGGCCTGATTGTTGGTTCAATCCTCGCCACCACGGTGATTGCCCTGGGCCGCAAAGCCTGGGAACGGCGCCAGGCCAGCCAGGGTTAACCGCCGGAAATATCGCGTAAAAATGGCCCCGTTCGGGGCCATTTTTTATGCCCCTCAGAGCAACAGATTTTTTTGTCACCAGGAACAAAATCCCTCGCTTTACCTGGCCAAGTTTTCGCCGCATAGTGCCGCCGAAATTGCCCGGCATTTCTCGTCGGCATCCCCCAAATTCTTACCCTTTTTTCTGGCTGGAGCGCGCGGTGTCTGACGTCACTGTAATCCGTTCCGGCAACAGCCTGTTTGTGCCTGTTGCCGGCCTGACCCTGTTTGCCGTGGCTTCAGGCTTTCTGATGAGCCTGTTGCCCCTCTCCCTGACCTACTTTGGTCTGGAGAAGAGCCTGGCCGCCTACCTGGCCAGTGCCTTTTATGCCGGCATGCTGGGCGGCGCGCTGATCAGCGCCCGCATCGTCTCCCGCCTGGGCCATCGCCACGCCTTTGTGGTGTTCCTGCTGGCGCTGCTGACCTCCGTCATCGGCCTGCTGGCGATCCCCAACGAGATCGCCTGGCTGGCGCTTCGGGTGGTCGCGGGCCTGGCCAGTGCCGGCATCTACGTGGTGGTGGAGTCCTGGCTGTTGCTGGTGGACGACGACCGCCAGCGGGCCAAGCGCCTGGGCCTCTACATGACCGCCCTGTACGGCGGTTCGGCGCTGGGGCAGTTGGGGATCGGCCAACTGGGCACCACCGGCTTTCTGCCCTACGGCGCGATTCTGGCGCTGCTCGCCCTGGCGGTGCTGCCGCCACTGCTGGTGAAGCGTGGCGCGCCGGTGCTGGAGGTGCATCAGCCGGTACCGCTGAAAGCGTTGCGTCACCTGAGTCGCCCCGCCGTCACCGGCTGTCTGGTGTCCGGTCTGGTACTGGGCCCGCTGTATGGCCTGATGCCGCTGTACATCCATAACCAGCCCTGGCTGATGGAGCACACCGGTGCGCTGATGGCGATGGTGATCCTCGGGGGTATGGTGGTGCAGCCCATCACCGGCTATCTGTCACCGCGGATGAGCAAATCCCTGCTGATGGCCCTGCTCTGTGGGGTCGGCACCCTGGCGGTGGCGGGCATGTTGTCCGCCGACGACCTGCTGATGATCAGCGCCTGTTATCTGGTGCTGGGCGCCTGCGCCTTCGCCCTCTACCCGGTGGCGATCACCCAGGCCTGCCAGGGCGAAGACCGTGCGCGCATCGTCTCCATCACCGAACTGATGCTGCTGTGTTACGGCGTCGGCTCGGTGGCGGGTCCGCTGGTCGCCGGCCAGATGACCCCGCTGCGCGACGGCCTGCCGCTCTACCTTGGCACCTGTCTCGCCGCCACCTGCATCTACATGCTGATCATGGCCGCCCGTGCTACCAAGCCGGTGTCCATCAAGATGGACCCGCCCTCCGGCGAGTAAGCCTGCCCCAAAAAAAGAAACCGCCCAAGGGCGGTTTCTTGTTAGGAAGTAGGGCGCCTGAGGCCCGACGTCGAGGCCATCAGGTCAATGCCGTTACCGCCTTTTGGGGCAACAGGGCCGATTCCACCCACTCGACAGCGGCCACTTTCTGAAAATCTTCCAGGGTCCAGTGAGCAAATCGCTGTCCTTCCCAGGCCGCCTCATCCTTAGGGCAGCCGACTTCAGACAGGTAGGGTTCGATGCCGGTACCCGCCTGACCATAGTGGGCAACGATGCGTTCGCAGATGGCAAAGAGCTCGGGGTGACAGTCCGGATCTGCCATCAACCCCCAAACAAAATGCTCAACAGTGGCCTCCCCAAGCGACGCTGGCAGCGTCAGTCCACGCCGCTCAATGAAGCGCGCCACCTCGCTGGCGCAAGCCTCGCCGTAGATCGGGTAAAGCGCATCATCGTTATCCTGAACGGCCTTTCCGCTCAGTGGGCACTGTTGTGCAGCGACCCGGGCGTTGCAGGCGCTGATGAAGTCTTTATAGATGGGAGGACGCGTTGGATGGGGATGCAGATTCCCGCGATAGCGATCGCAGTGAAAAGACGCGTTCTCAACGGTCTGCGCAAAGGTGTTTCGATACGACCATTGTTGCACCACCCACAACGAAAAATGGCGCAAAAAGCCGTCGTGGTTGGTGGGATCGACGAAGTGGCTGAGTGCCTTCTCCAGCGCTTCCAGTTCCTGGGTAAACCGCTCTAGTTCCATCTAACACCACCCGATTACACAGAGAAGGTGGTTATTGCCACCGTTTAGGTTTCAAGACGGTAATCCTTGCGATTCACAATTACAAGGACAATCCGATGAACTCATCAAGACAAATCCCACATAAAAATCAGGTATTTGAGCAACAATTCAGCCACATGCGCAAGAATCCGAACGTCGCTCACGCCGAATGCCGTGATGCATTATTCTCCTCATTGCGCTCATTAGCGAGTTCCCCCCAAAAAAAATCGCCGCATGGCGCGGCGATAGCAAACCCCGTCGTTACCGGTCGGTTCAGGGGTTAGGCGAACCTGTCCCGACCGGCAACCCGGGAAAACGGAGGCTTACAGGAAGAAGCGGAAGCCCACGGCGTACTGGTTGTCACCGTCGCGGTCGTCGCCGGTGCTGATGTTGTATTCCGCAAACAGCAGGGTGTTGCTGCTCAGGTTCTGATGCACACCGAAGGAAACGAAGGATTCGTTCCACTCACCGTCACCGTTGTCGGCGAAGCCCGGGCGGTCATCGTTGGTGTAGGTCATCTCAACCTTGCCATCGCTCTCCAGCTGACGGTAGGAGACGAAAGCGGTGGTGTTGGTCTTGAAGCCGTAAGCGGCGATCGCTTCCATACCGATGGAATCACCGGTAAAGCGCATGCCCGCTTCGGTGTTGGTGCCCTGCTGGTAAGAGGCGGCCAGGTACAGGTCCTTGCCCCACTGACCGTAAGCGGCGCTCACCTGCCAGGAGCTCAGCTCGGCGTCGTGCTTGGCGCTGTCCACCACGGTTTTGCCGTAGATCTTGTACTCGCCGTCGATGTCACCACCCACGTAGGAGGTACCCAGTTTGAACTGGCCGATCTGGTAGATCAGGCTACCGCCGATGCGCTGGTCCAGAGCACCGTTTTTGCCCTGCCACTGCACGCCCATGCTCAGATCACCGAAGTCACCCAGGCTGAAGCCTTTGCGGTATTGAACGGCTTTGTCGGCACGGCCCATACCGGAATCACCGCCATCGGTGTCACCGGTGTAGATGCCCAGTTGGTCGGAGCTGAAGACCACCGGCATATCGGTCCACCAGGCGGCGTCGTAGTAGGTGGACCACTCTTTACCCAGAGACAGGCGGCCGTAATCTTCATGGCTGATGCCCATGTAACCCAGACGAGTGCTGAAAGAGTTACCGGAGGTCATCATGTTGTAGCCCGCTTCGATCTTGGAATCGAGGGCGAAGCCGTTACCCATGTCGCGGTTAAAACCGAAGTTGATGCGCGGGGAGTTCGGGCGCAGCTGGGTGTCCACATCCACACCCTGGTACCAGTCGACATTGCTGATCTGAGCGGTCAGGTGGCCGCCCAGAGTGATCTGGTTTACGCCGTCGTTGTACAGTTCAACCGCTTGGGCAGGCATGGCCATGGCGGCCGCTACAGACAGAAACAGAATGGACTTTTTCACGCTTTAATCCTTTGTTGGATCCATTGGAATTGCCGGTTCTGGAGCGAAAGCTGTGCCAGCAGGGCAATTGGGCGGATTCAGCGCGATTTTTTTGAGTTGTGAGGCCAAACAACGAAATGTCGTGACGTAGCGGGACGACATTTCGTTGCCAATGACGACATTCAACAAATGAACAGGTCAACCCTTCGCCACAGCGAGCCAACGCGGCGATAACGCCCCAAACACTCCGGTAACGGTTACAGGTTGAGGCCGATGGCGAAACCGTACTCGAGATTGCCAAACGGGGTGGCGCCGATGCTGTCCAGGTGGGTCAGGTAGAGCTTGGTGTAGAGCCGGTCCGTCAACTCGGTTTTCAGGGTGTTGACCAGCTGGTGGCCATAATCCTGGTAGCGAAACACCGCCTGATGCGCCCCGGCGCGGTCAAACTGGCCGTTGTAGGCGATGCTGAAGGCGTTGCTGTGGCCCAGCAGGCTGAACGGGTATCGCAGGTTCACCAGGGCGAAGTAGCCACTGGGCCCGGTGTAGGCCAGATCCGTGGCGCGGAAGCTGCTGGCGGTGTAGTGCCAGCCGGCCCCCACACTCAGGCTGGCCGGGCCCCAGCTCAGGTCGCGGGTGGCGCCGAGATAGACGTTGTCTTCCACACTGCTGCTACTGGCGCTGATGAAGTTCTGCAGCAACAGGTGGTAGTCGCTGTCGCCCAGCTTCGGCTCCAGCACATTGAGGGATTTGAACGTCATACGACCGGGTTGCCCGCTCTGGTCGCGCGCCCAGCGCCCCGGGTTTTCCAGCTTGCTGGTGCTGAACAGGCGGCCCCAATCCTCCGCCAGACTGAAATCCAGCTGCACGAAGGGCTGGTCAAAGGCGCCCGGATTGCGCGCCAGCGTGGCCCCGGAGTGCGCTTTGTAACCCAGTTCGACACGGGTGGCGCTGACACTGGCCTGAGCCAGCAGCGGCAAAGCCAGCAGGGGAATCGGCAGCAGGGAGCAAAACCGCGTTTTCATCATTCTGCGTCCTTTTCAGGTGAAAGAAAAAAGGGGCCCCGAAGGGCCCCAAAAAGCAACGGCGTGTTACTTCCGTTTCATGTCGGGATACTTAAACTCGTGACACTGGTTGCAGTACACCTGAGGCTTCTTGTGTTCTGCGTGGCAGTAGGCACAGTTCAGATCCGTTCCATAGTGCAGGGAATCGTGCGGGTTCGGCTCAAACTCGGCACCGTGGCCGGGGCGCTTGGTGGATTCCACCAGGTCTTCCATCGGACCGTGGCAGCCCAGGCAGGTGTCGGTGGCCGGTGCGCTGTACGGCTTTTGATCGCCGTGGCAGGACTGACAGTCCACGCTGCCATCGGCAGAGGTGAACATCTCCTGGTGGTAAGATTTCATCGGCATCTTGGCCGCCATGGCACCGTGGTTGATGCCCAGGGCCAGGAACAGGCCGGCCAGCAGAGTCAGGTTACGTTTCATCATCTTATCCTCGGCTCCTATCAGGCCAGTTGCAGTTGAACGGCGTCGCTGGCGAACGCGTTTTTGGCGGCATTACGCCCGGTCACCACACCTTCGGCCACGGCACAGGCACCCAGGCGAGACGCGCCGTGGATGCCACCGGTGGCTTCACCAGCGGCGTACAGGCCGGCGATCGGCTTGTTGGTCACCAGGTGCAGCACTTCGGAGTGGGTGTTCACACGCACACCGCCCATGCAGTAGTGCACTTTCGGCCACATGCGTACGCCGTACCAGGGGCCCTCTTTCAGTTCAAACGCCTGCATCAGCGGACGGCCAAACTCTTTGTCTTCGCCGGTGCGAACCGCTTCGTTCCAACGCTCAACCTGGGCCACCAGCTTGTCCGCCGGCATGCCGTAGATCTCGGCCAGTTCTTCCAGGGTGTCCGCTTTCTTGATCACGTCGTACTTCAGACCCCAGGCCAAGGTTTGCGCCTGTGCGGCACCCTTGGCGTTGGTGAAGCCCACCGGATAAACCGGCTTACCGTTTTCGTCACGGCGGGTCATGATGGCGTCGGCACGGGCCTTACGGTCAGCCAGTTCGTTGAAGAAACGCTCACCGGTGCGCACGTCCACCACCAGGCCATTCTGGTAGGTGGCGATGGTGTTGAACTGGGACGCGGTACCAAAACCTTTCTCGTCCGGAGAGGACCAGGGGCCCAGCTGG
>CAZWED010000023.1:0-18274 GCA_964632645.1 uncultured Ferrimonas sp.
GCCCGTGGTGTTGCCGGACGCGCAGGTGCAGGCGCTGATGGCAACCGTGGCGGAGCAACCCGGCAGTTCACTGACGGTGGATCTGGCGCGTGGTGTGGTGGAAGACGGACAGGGCAACCACTACCCCTTCACTCTGGATGCCGCGGCCCGGAAAAACCTGTTGGAAGGCAAAGACGCCATTGGCCAGACTCTGGCTCAGATGGCGGCCATTGAGGGGTTTGAAGCGTCGGCCCCCGCCTGGCGTTGAGCCCAATTCGAGTGCCGGACCAGTACATTATGCTGGCTGGCACTCCTCCTACCACTTGATGTCGCCCCCAAATAAATCGCTTTCAGTTCAACGATATAGAATTTCATGTTACGAGTGTTCGCTCTAATTTTTTCAAAAAAGCTAGAGCTATAGCTCTAAATTCTGGTACAACCCCCCGCCTCTCGCTGGATCCGCAGAAGGATCGCCCGAATCTTTGTTGAGGCATTGTGTCTCTGTGTGGCGTTCTTATGATGGCGCGGATCACAAAAAAGCCAATTTATGGAATGGGGAAGTGTATGAAGTACCGTTTGTTGTCTGGGGTCATCGCCGGTCTGCTGGCAAGTCAGGCCAATGCCGCTGGCTTCCAACTGGCGGAAACCTCTGCGACTGGCCTCGGTCGTGCCTTTGCAGGTGAAGCCGCGATTGCCGACAACGCCTCTGCGCAAGGGCGCAACCCGGCGTTGCTGACTCAGTTGGAAGGGCGTCAGCTCTCCGTGGGGGCGATTCTGGTGGCACCGGATGTGGCCGCCAAAGGCACCATCACCCACCCGGCGATGACGGCAGAAGGCCTGGGGGCGAAGACCATCGCCGCCAATGAAGACGATCTGGTGCCCAACGCCGTGGTGCCGAACTTCTTCTACAGCAACCGCCTGAATGATCGCTGGGCTTACGGCCTGGCCGTAAACTCCAACTACGGTCTGAAGAGTGAACTGCCGGTGACCCATCCGGCGTCAATCTTCGGCAGCAACACCGAGATCACCACCATCGAGTTCAACCCCAACCTGGCGTTCGCTGTGAGCGAACAGTTCAGCCTGGGGGCGGGCGTACGCTTTGTGTACGGCGATGGCGCCATCAGTGGCACGGTACCGGGCTGGGTCGCGGATCCGGCGGTACAGCCCTTGCTGGCGGCACTTCAGCTGCCCCCGGTAGCTCCGGGCACCGAGCTGAAATCCCTCTCCGGTGACGACTACGCCTGGGGTTATAAACTGGGTGCCACCTGGCAGCCGGTGCAAGGCCACACCATCGGCCTGTCCTACCACTCCGAAGTGGAACTGAACCTGGAAGGGGACGCCGGCGGTCTGCTTTACGCGCCGGACGGCCTGGCCAAGCCGGGCAAGCTGTCCCTGACCCTGCCGGCGTTTGCCGAACTGGCGTCCAGCCATCAGCTGACCGACGCCTGGCGTCTGTCCGCCTCCGTCAACTGGACTCAATGGAGCCGGTTCGATGACCTGGTGGCCGAGTTCCCGGACGGCAGCAGCGACCTGGTAAAAGCGGAAGAGTTTGAGGACAACTGGCGTTTTGCCGTGGGTACGGACTACCGCCTGAGCGACAAAATGGTGGTGCGTGCCGGTGTGGCGTATGACATGACTGCGGTGGAAGATGAGCACCGCACTCTGAGCATTCCGGACTCCAACCGCCTGTGGCTGAGCACCGGCATGGGCTACGCCTTCAGTGAGCGACTGAACCTGGACCTGGCCCTGACCTACATCCACTCCCAGGGAGACGCGCCGATCAACGAAGCGTTCAAAGTGGGCGACATGACCCTGGCCCAGTTCAACGGTGAAGTGACCGGCAGTGTTTGGCTGGCAGGTGCCCAGCTGAGCTACAAGCTGTAAGCGTCGAGCCATGAAAAAACCCGCCATCTGGCGGGTTTTTTTGTCGCTGGTGTGCGCTTAAAAACGATAGGTAAAGCCCAGGTTGAGGGTGTCCACGTCTTCAAACATCACCAGGTATTCAAGCGTAAACGCGGCGCTTTCGGTGCCATACAACTTCAGGCCGGCGCCGAAGCTGAACTCGTTATCGCTTTCGCTGACCGACTGGCCCTCCATTTTGGCCGAGATCTTGGCGTCGACAAAGCCCGCCATGCCATAGATGGCCACCCAATCCGACAGGGGCACGGTGCCCACCAGGTAACCGCCGAAGTAGCGATCCAGCTCCAGAGAGATCTCGTCCAGGAACATCCCCTTCAGGCTGTCGTCGGTCAGGCCGACCCCAATGCGGGCTTCCAGCGCCAGATAGGGGTTGAACTGATAGCCGCCCAGCGCCGTCAACCCGATGGGGTTTACGTCACCAAAGCCGGTATCAAAGGTCAGGTAGTTCAGTTGTCCGCCGACGTATCCGTGACCTTGATTCAGGTCGGCGGCAGCGGGACCGGCCAGCAGAGCGGAGCTCAGTGCCAGTGTCAGAAGTGCGGATTTCATAGTTACGTCCATGTGGTGATAAACCGACCCAAGGGTGACGCAAAAATCGCCAGCGCACCAGAGGGGATGCAGTAAAATTGATGCTAATCATGAACTTCTGTCTGGCTCAACGGGACTTGAGCGGGCCGGTAATCAGAAATCGTAACGCACGCCCAGGCTCATCCCGGTGACATCGAATGCGCCCTTGTCGAGCCACTGCATCAACTCCAGCGTGATCGCGAACTGCTCAGTGGCCAACAGATTTAAGCCAATGCCATAGCTGAGGTCAGTGGTGCCGAAAGTGTCACTTCGGCTGTCGAGATCCTCCTCCAGAGAGAGGTCGGTGACCCCGACCAGGGCGTACAGCCTGACCCAGTCACCCATCGGCAGGGTGCCTGTCAGGTACAGGCCATAGTAGCTGTCGATCTCGACGTGGATGTTGTCGGCGGCTTCATCATCGACCAGACCCAGGCCAATTCGGCCCTCCAGCCCGAGGTAGGGGTTGAACTGGTAGCCTCCGAGGAAGTGCAGAGCGAGGGGGTTGGCGTCGCCAAACCGGGTGTCCACCCAGCCGTAGTTGAACTGGCTCCCGAGGTACCAGTTGCCCTGGTTGATGGCACTGAAATCCCATTCCGCCCGCACTGGCAGAGCCAGCAACGCCAGCGTCAGGATGGTGGCACGTAACATCATGACTTTTCCCTCTTTAATCATCCTCTTGTGTTAAGCGTGGCAGGTTGTGGCGGGCTTGCCAGTCAAATTGCCTGTTCAGCCGAGCTGGGCTTTGGCTTCCTGAATGAGCACCGCCGCAAGGTGGCTCATGGTGGGCGATTCCAGGCGCCAGCTGTGCCAGTAGAGCGGCACATCCAGGTGATGCGCGCTGGGGCTGACGAGGGCGCCAGAGGTTTCATAGGGCGCCAGCTGGACGGCAGGGATCAGCGCCCAGGTGATGCCTTGCAGGGCGAGATTGACGAAGGCCTGGGCGGAGGGCACCTGATGGTGAGGGGGCAGGTGGCCGAGCGCCGGATAGTGGCGGGCCAGAAACCGGCTCATCAGGTCATCGTGCTGGCTGTACACCACGGTGGGCGCTTCCGCCAGACTGTCGGCGGTAACCCCGTGCGAAAAGTAGCGCTCGATGAACGCGGGCGAGGCGGCCATGCGGTAGCGCAGGGTACCGAGCCGTTGGGTGCGGCATCCCTGTACCGGCTTGGCGATGGCAGAGATGCAGCCGGCCACCTCACCGGACTTGAGTCGGTTCAGGGTGATGTCTTCATCCTCGACGATCAGCTCAGTCAGCAACTGGTGCTCGTTAAAGAGACGGCGCAACGCCTGGGGCAACCAGGTTGCCAGGCTGTCGGCGTTGACCGCCAGCGCGATCCGCTCGAAGGAGGTGCGTTCGCCAGTCAGCAGCGCATCGGCGAGGTTGGCTTCCATCAGGGCCACCTGCTGCTGGTGGCGCAACAACAGCAGGCCGGCTTCGGTAGCGCGGACCGGATTGGCTCTGACCAGCAGTGGCCTCCCGACCCGCTGCTCCAGGGTGCTGATCCGCTGGGAGACCGCAGACTGGGTAAGATTCAGCTTGCGGGCGGCCTTGTCGAAACTGCCTTGTCGCACCACTTCGGCCAGGGCGTGGAGCAGCTTGTAATCCAGCATGACTTCGACTCCGATTGTTAATTAAAAAATTTAATATCGATTAAGGATTATTAGATTTTCTCCATCTTGCCGCAACTCTACACTGCCCGCCTCAACTGACAGGAGGGCAAGATGGTTACGGCGTTTTTCAATGGATTAGGGATTGGTGGCGCACTGATCATGGCGATCGGTGCCCAGGGCGCGTTTGTGCTCGGTCAGGCCCTGAAGCGTCACCACCATCTGCTGGTAGCCCTGATCTGTACCCTGTGCGACGCCATCCTGATTGGCCTTGGTGTCGCCGGTGTCGGCGCGATCATCAGCGAAAGCGAGTTGCTGATGGCCATTGCCCGCTACGGCGGCGGCGCCTTTTTGCTGGTGTTTGGCCTGAGTTCGCTGCGGCGTGCCATCAAAGGCAGCCAGTTGCAGGCGGAAGGGGAGGCGCTCGGTTGTCGGCGCACGGTGATCATCGCCACCCTGGCGGTGACCCTGCTCAATCCCCATGTATATCTGGATGCTCTGGTGCTGCTGGGCTCTATCGGCGCACAGTTTGGTGATGAGCGCTGGTTTTTCTTCGCCGGCACCCTGACCGCCTCCTCCCTGTGGTTTTTTGGCCTCAGCCTTGGCGCCGCCCGTTTGGCGCCGGTGCTGGCGCGTCCGGCGGTATGGCGGGGCATTGACCTGATGGTATGGGCCCTGATGTGGGGCATCGGCCTGAAGCTTTTGCTGGTGGGTTAAAAAGTTTTTAAAGTTCCTGATTGCGGGGTCGCTTTCCAGTATTGAGACCACGCTGGACGGGCAAGGAGGCTCAGCCGAAACCCATCGGCCAGTGCCAGCGTCGGTTTTGGGTCAGCGCCCAACTGGCCCCTCCAATGCCCAAGTCCCAAGGCCGCCCTCCCAGGCGGCCTTTCTTGTTGTCTGCAGGACAAAAAAAGGGGCCGCAACAGCGGCCCCGGCTTGTGGACTACTCCACCGGCTTACCCAGAACATAGTGTTCAAACCAGACCAGATCCCACTGCATCTTGGCCAGCTTGTGCTGGTAGGTGGTGAGCCCGTGCCCTTCACCCGGGTAGATCAGCAGCTCGGTCGGCACATTCAGGTACTGCTGCAGGGTCCGGTAAAGGCCGTGGGCGTGGGGAGCCGGCACCCGGGCATCGTTCTCGCCCATGTGGATCAGCGTCGGCGTCTTGATGCTGGCGGCGTGGCTCAGGCTGGAGCCGTGATCGTAGGCTTGCGGCTGCTCCCAGGGCAGGCCCTGCATAAAGTTGATGACGTGTCCGGGGGTGTCCTCCAGCATCCATTGCAGGCGCTGGTCCCAGACGCCGGCACCGGAGCTGGCCGCCTTAAAGCGGTCGGTGGTGCTGATCAGGGCGTTGGTCAGGTAGCCTCCGTTGCTCCAGCCCATGACCGCCAGCTTGTCGCCGTCGACGATGCCCTCGGCGATCAGCGTGTCGACACCGGCGAGGATGTCCGCCACTTCGATGTCGTGCTCACGGCCAACCAGGTCCACGAGGAACGGGTCACCATAGCCGGTGGAACCCCGGTAGTTGGGCGACAGCAGGGCCCAGCCTTTGGCGGCAAAGGTG
The DNA here is from genome assembly GCA_964632645.1 of uncultured Ferrimonas sp. GTDB lineage: Bacteria > Pseudomonadota > Gammaproteobacteria > Enterobacterales > Shewanellaceae > Ferrimonas. The sequence continues at coordinate 5,640 of CAZWED010000023.1, forward strand.
CTGCGGCCATAGGTACGATGCTGCAGGGCGAATGGGGTCGCCGCGGTGGGACCGCCGTGGATCTGCACCACCAATGGCAGGGCACCGTCCTCCTTCTGGTAGCCCGGGGGCAGCTCCAGGATCCCCTCAACCGGCTTGCCGTCCGGCGCGGTCCACCGGACGATGCTCAGCTGCGGCAGTTGCCAGCTGGCCACTTGCGGGTTCAGGTCCGTACGGCGCTCGGGCATTGTGCCGACCCGGCCGGTGTAGATGTCGTAGAAGTGATCCAATCCGTTGTGGGTCAGCGCCAGCTCCCGGCCATTGCGGGAGAAGGCGTAGCCGCCAACCACAAAGTCGCCGTCGGTCAGGGTTCGGGTTTTGCCCTGTTCAGTGCCGTCCATTTCGGTGCAGTAGAGGCGGACACGGGCGTGTTCGCTGCCGCGGTAGCAGATCTCGTCGCTGTCAGGGCGCCAGGCGATGTTGTCGCCGTTCAGGGTGACGTCGCCGCTGCGTGTCAGATCCGCCTGACTGACCACGTCGCCTTTGCCGTTCAGCTCGGTAACGAAGAGCTGTCCGGGATAACCGTCGTAATCGATGCGGAAGGCGAGGCGACTGCCGTCCGGGCTCCAGCGTGGCTGCATCAGCCAGCCGTAGGGGGAGGGCGCCTGGTCGCGCCAGGCCTGATCGGGCAGGTTCCAGCCCCGTTGCTGTTCGCGGTCATAGAGGGCGATGTCCGACCATCCCTCCAGGTGCACCAGTTCGTTGTCGTCGGTGATCACCCGGGCGATGCGGTTGCCATCCGGGCTGACGTCAAAGGCCCACACCACCTTGTTGTCATCCAGCACCAGTTCGCTGCGATAGCTGTTCAGGTCCAGCCGGTAAAGCGGGTTGACGGTGACGGTGCCGTGGCCGTATTGCGGGGCGCTGTGGGCCTGTCGCATGGCGGCGAAGGTGTCGTCGTTACGATGCTCCTTGTTGCCGGTGTACCACAGCGCCTGGCCTTTGGGGCCAAGGGCAAACTGGCTGACCCCCTCTTTTTCACGGGTCAGCGGCACCATGTCGCCGGTGGCCAGGGTCAGTCGAAAGATCTGGGGCTTGCCGTTGTAGGGGGCCTGGGGCGTTTCACCGCGGCTTTCCGCCTTGAGGAAGAACAGGTGAGTGCCGTCATGACTGAACTGGGGGGCTCCTTCGTTCTCTTCGCTGAAGGTGAGGCGTTCGGGCTGGCCCTCCGGCAGCGTCATCCGCCACAGCTCTTTCTTCTGACCGTCACTCTCTTTATCCCAGTAGGACTGGACCCAGGCCGCCTGTTTGCCGTCGCCGCTCAGTGCGAGGCCGCCGGGGTTGGCGATGGTGAAGAAGTCTTCGGGGGTGATTTGATGGGTACGGGGGCTGGAATGGGCGGCGGCGGCCATGGCCAGCAGCGACAGCGCCACAGGTAGACGTCCTGTTGTCATTGTTTTAACTCCTTGTGTTTATCGCCGAGAGTAGCGGAAAAGCCCAGGGAGCTGAAGGATCAGTGTTTTTTATTGAGGTCCCGCAGAAAGGCCCGCTCTTCCGCGTCGAGGACCGCGTCGGTCGGGGCGCCACCCGCGTCGCGCCCCGATGAACTTCGGCGGCGTTGTTGCCAGGCGGACGTGGTGAGCTGGCGAAGGCCATAGAACAGGCCGAACAGCAGCAGGCCGATCACGGTAATGCGTTTGCTGACGACCATCCAGGGTGCCAGGGGGCGGTGGGTCCAAAGCGGAAGGGAGGTGCCGATCAGGCGCAGCAGCCAGACCAGACCGGAGGTGATCGTCAGGGTCAGCAGCCAGGCATAGTTCGGGGCGCCGGGTCGGGGGTTCGCGGCGTTGTCATGGGGAGACCAGCGCTGCCAGAGGCGCCAGGTGGCGCGGGCGTAATAGAGGTATTGAGCCACGGCGCCCAGAGGCAGCAGGACCAGCAGGAACCCATCGGCCTCGAGGTGAGCCCAGAGGCGGTGATCGGCATGGAGCCAGGCGGTGAGTAGGGTATAGAGGAACACCGTGGTGGGCAGAAGCAGGTGGCGGCCTGCCCGGGCCTTTCGCTGGCGCAGCTGGGCACTGAGATAGAGGTAGAGACAAGGCAAGGCGAAATACTGCAACGCGTAGGTTGGCAGCATCATCATCGGCGACAGGAGGTCGGGCATCAGGCCGAAATAGAGCGCCAGCAGGGCAAGCCAGCTGGCGAGGTAACGTTCAGAGTGAAACGGGTCACGGTAGAAATAGAGCAGAACAAACGCCAGTAACAGACAGTTAAAACTGCCAATCAGGGCAATTGCCAGGTGCAGCCAGGCGAGTAAATCGGGGACTGGCGGCACGGTCATGGTTCAGCTCCTGTCGCTCGGGCGATGGCGCCGGCGGTTGGCGCGCATCGGCGGCTTTTCCGGTACCGGGCGGCGATCGTCCAGCAGGTGTCGAATTGCCTCGATGGGGTGGCGAAGCAGCATGCGCGGGCCGGCGTAGCGCATCACCTGGCGCACCCGCTCCTTGGGTTCCGGCTTGTAGCAGTGGATCGGGCACTTGGCGCAGGTGGGCTTGGTATCGCCATAGGGGCACCGATCCAGCTTCTGCTCGGCGTACACCAGCAGCCCCCGGCAGCACTCGCACAGGCCATCTTCACGGGGCACCTGGCCGCAGTGAGCCCTGCAGTAGATCTGCAGCATGTGGGCGATGGTGAGAAACTCCCGGGCCAGTCGGCCCTCAAGCCGGTCGCTTTTCATGGTATAACCTAGTGTGCTAGTCGGATTTAGCCCAATCCTAACCGGACGGTTGCCGGGGAATAAGCGGTATCCACGGGATTCGCGATCCAGATCAAATGTGGATCACTTTATCCGCCGCCAGGGTGTGTCGGGTCAGATCCACCAGCGAGCCAATGGTGATGCCCTCGATCAGTCGATCCTGGCTGAGTCCCCGGGCTTCGGCGCAGGTACGGCAGACGGCGATTTCGACGCCCTGCGCCAGCAGGATTTCGAGCATCTGCCCGATGTGGTAGCTCAGGTCCGGCGTTTGTTGGCCGGAAAGTGCCGCCACGGTGGCGTCGGACATCAGGAACAGCTTCTGGGAGACCGGGGTCTCGGCGTGTTCCTGGGTGGCCAGGGCGATTCGAAGGGCGTTGTAGAGACGTTCACTGCCGTAGGGGCTGTCGTGAGCAACCAGCAGGATGGATGTCATGGATTCTCCAGAATATCGAAAGGAAAGCGTTCGTGGTTAAGACTCTGACGGAAAAGGGCCCGGGATGGCAAGAGGGCATTGGTCAACGGTTGCCGTGGCTGGGCAGTCGCGTGGCGCCGCTTCCCCTGGACAACCCGAAATGGGTGGGGTGGAGTGATGACATGGGGCGGCGTCTCGGCCTGACCCCGGATGACCCGACCCTGGCGCTGCTTTCCGGTTCATCGAACCCCTTGTCCTGGTCCCCCTTTGCCCAGGTCTACAGCGGCCACCAGTTTGGTGGCTACACGCCCCGCCTGGGGGACGGCCGGGGTGTGCATCTGGGGGAGCGTCAGGGCCTCGAGGTGTTCCTCAAGGGCAGCGGTCCCACGCCCTACAGTCGGGGCGGCGATGGGCGGGCGGTGCTGCGCAGTGCCATACGGGAGTTCCTGGCCAGTGAAGCCCTGCATCATCTGGGGGTGGCCACCACCCGGGCGCTGGCGGTGATTGGCTCGGACACGCCGGTGTGGCGGGAAACCCAGGAGACCGGCGCCATCACGGTCCGGGTCAGCCCCTGCCACCTCCGGTTCGGCCACTTTGAGTACTTTCTCTACACCCGTCAGCAGGATCGCCTTGAGGCCCTGATCGACGACACCATCGCGCACCATTTTCCCGAAGTCGCCGGGGAGCGCGATCCCAGGCTGGCGTGGTTCAGCGCGGTGGTGGAGCGCACCGCCGAAACCGTGGCCGACTGGCAGGCGTTTGGTTTCTGTCATGGCGTGCTCAACAGCGACAACATGTCGATTCTGGGTGAAACCTTCGATTACGGCCCCTTCGCCTTTCTCAACGCGTTTGATCCCGGATACGTCTGCAACCACTCGGATCACGAGGGGCGCTATGCGTTTGATCAGCAGCCCGGCATTGGCTTGTGGAACCTCAACCGGCTGGCGGTGACGCTCACCCCCTGGTACGACGACGAAGCACTTAAGGCGGTACTGGCCCGCTACGAGCCGGTGCTGATCCGGCGATACCTGGCTCGCATGGGGGCGCGGTTGGGGCTGGAGGCGCCAACGGAAGCCGACCTGCCGCTGATTGGTGGCCTGCTGAACCTGATGGCGGCGGGTAAAACGGACTACAGCAACACCCTGCGCCACTTTGCGACGCTGGACCCCACCAGCACGGACACCGTCCTGCATCAGACCCTCGGAGAACAGGAGGGTTTCGCCCGGTGGTGGGCGGCCTACCAGGCCAGAGTGGCGTCGCCGGGCAGGTTAACGCAGTGGCAGTCCGAGCGCCGGCAGGCCAATCCCGCCCTGATTTTGCGGACCCATCTGGCCCAGCAGGCGATTGCCGCAGCAGAGCAGGGGGATAATGCGCCGCTGGCCCGCTTGCACCGGGCCTTATGCCGCCCCTATGATCCCGAGCCTGAATACGACGATTTGCGAGGCGATGCGCCATCATGGAGTCAACAGATCACCCTCTCCTGCTCAAGCTAGGGCCGGCCCAGTTCAGTGCGGAGCGGCATCAGTTGCTGTGGCACTGCCCCCTCAGCCAGGAGGAGGCGGAGCGCCTGGCGCCACTGCTGATGGCACGGATGGAGTGCCGGTTGGGACCGGTCGAACAGGGGGCGGACCGCCTCTACTGGCCGCTGACTTTCGAGGACACGCCGTTGAGCCTGCAATACGAAGCGCTGTGCGAAACCTTGTGGCTCGAACCCGGTGAAGCCAGTGTCGAGGGGGCGGAGGTGGTCGCCTTTCTGGCCGCACAGATGGAGGCCGAGCATGTCTGAAGCGCGCTTTGATTTTCACTCGCTGACGCCGGACGTGGTGCTGGATGCGGTGGAATCCCTTGGGGTGTACCCGGAAACCGGCCTGCTGCCCCTGAACAGCTATGAGAACCGGGTCTACCAGTTCCGGGCTGAGGATGGCCGCCGTTACGTCACCAAGTTCTACCGTCCGCAACGCTGGAGCGACGCGCAGATCCGCGAGGAGCACCAGTTCGCGCAGGAGCTGGCGGACAGTGAGGTGCCGGTGGCGGCGCCCCTGAGCCTGAACGGCGACACGCTGTTTGAGCACGAGGGTTACCGCTTTGCGTTGTGGCACAGTGTAGGGGGGCGTCAGTTTGAGGTGGACAACCTGGATCAGCTGGAAGCCGTCGGGCGGTTTATCGGCCGCCTGCACCAGGTGGGACGCCGCACGCCCTTTGCCCACCGGCCCGCGCTGAGCCTGGCGGAGTTTGGCCACCAGGCCCGCGATCTGCTGCAGCAGCAGGCGCAACTGGGTCCCCACATTGAAACCCCGTTTTTCACCGTGCTGGACCAGGTGCTGGCGCGCCTTGAGGCGCCCCTGGCCCAACCGTACGACACGCTTCGTCTGCATGGGGACATGCACCCGGGTAACATCCTCTGGGTGGACGAGGGGCCGAGTTTTGTCGACCTGGACGACGCCCGCTCCGGACCGGCGATACAGGATCTCTGGATGATGCTCAACGGCGACCGCCAGAGCCAGTTGCTGCAACTGGACATCCTGATGGAGGGCTATGAAACCTTTGCTTCGTTGAACACGGCCGAGCTCAGGTTGATTGAGCCCCTGCGGGCCCTGAGGATGATCAACTATCTGGCGTGGCTGACAAAACGCTGGAGTGACCCGGCCTTCCCGCGGAACTTTCCCTGGTTTGGCACGGACAAATTCTGGGAACAGCAGGTGCTGGCGCTGAAAGAGCAGCTGGCGGCACTGGATGAACCGCCGCTCTCGCTGGCTCCGGGCTACAATCCCTGACGAACCTGTGGCACTCTTGGTGCTGCATCTTTCTGTTAACTCAAAGAGAACACCCAATGAAACAGTTGCTGGCCATCGCCTTTGCCCTGGTTCTGGCACCCCTGAGTGCCTTTGCCGCCGACTTCCAGGAAGGCACCCATTACACCACGTTTAACCAGAGCCCCTACAGCGGGCAGCCTACCGTCACTGAGTTTTTCTCCTTCTACTGCCCCCACTGCTACACCTTTGAGAAAAACTACGTGCCCCAGATCAAAGCCGGTCTGGCGGAAGGGGTGAAGTTTGAACAGAACCACGTGGATTTCATCGGTCGTGAAATGGGCCCGGAGATGACCCGCGCCCTGGCCATCGCGCAGGTGCTGAAGGTGGAAGACACCATCAAGCCGGCCCTGTTCTCCGCCATTCACGATGCCCGCCGCAACTTTGCCACCAGCAACGATGTGCGCCAGCTGTTTGTCGACAACGGCGTGTCCGCCACCGACTTCGATAAGGCCTCCAGCAGCTTCATGGTCAACAGCATGATGAAGAAGTGGAAGAAGGCGCAGCAGGACAGCGGCATCCGCGGTGTTCCGGCCCTGATGGTCAACAGCAAGTACGTCGTGGATGTGGGCAGCGTTCAGTCCCTCGAAGAGCTGCTCGAACTGCTGAACTACCTGGCCAAAAAAGGCTAAGTGACGAAAATGCTGTAAGCTTTTCTGTACAGAAAAGGCGGGCTCCGAAAGGGAGCCCGCCTTTTTTTTCAACGGAAAGTCCGTACCATTCCCGCGGCTTTTAAAGAGCAAATTCAGCGAAATCCGTAGGATGCTAAAGGTCAGACCAAGCAGGCTGAACTGAAACTTCTCCCGCTTGCGAATTTTTGTTCTGCGAAGGAAACGGCTTGCGCTAAGATCGGTCTGAACTGGCGTAAGAGAATCAATGAGTAAAGGATGTCGCCGTGAGAATTTTTCCGCTTTATGCTCCGAGGTTGATTGCCAAGCATGCGCGCATTTTTCGTGACGGTGTGGTGATGGTGAAGCACCTCGGAACGCTGGAGTTCCGGAATGGGCGTTTCGTGATGCCGCAGCGGCCGCTGCCGAAAGTGCGCTCGGCCATCACCGAGCTGAATGAGATCCTGACGCCGGCACCAGGGTGTTAAGCGGACGAAAAAAGGGTGGGACATCTCCCACCCTTTTTTGATCTTCAGGCCACGCTGTCAGTGGGCAGGCGCCCCAGCAGACCTTCGATCTTATTGCGCCAGGCGGACAGCTCTTGCCGCAGTTGCTGGTTTTCCTGCTCCAACTGCTGCTGCTGTGACGCCAGTTCGCTGCTGCGCTGTTTCTCTTCCTCAAGCTCCAGCTGCATCAGCTCCATGGTGTCCAGGGCGTTTTGTACCCGGGACTCCAGTTGCTCCAGTAACTCCAGGCTCATCTGTGTCAGTCCTTACTTCGGTGTCAGGGCTCGATTCTAGCAATCCCAACGGCCGTGGGATATGCCTCCGATAACGACTGGCGAGGGAATGAGCAGGCGCAATAGTCACCGATTTTCAGTGCTTTTGGCTGCTTTGCTCACCGGCGCCTCGGGTGGCGTCCGGCGGGTCGGGAGGCCGGCACCACCAGGTCAGCAGAACCAGCAGGCCAAAACCCGTATAGGCGACCACAAAGGCCCACCAGGGCGCCTGGATATAAAGCCACTGGTGCAGGTAGTGCGCCACAAAGCTGCCTTCGAAACCGGTCTGCTCCGCCTTGTGCCGGAGCCACTGCTCCAGCAGGGTCAGGGGGCACAGTTGGCCGAGCCAGGCCTGGGCCACCACCACGCCGATGGCCGCCAGGTGGGCCCAGCGAAAGCCCCGCCGTCGAACCCAGCGCCAGCCGAGCGCACTCCCCAGCCAGATCGCCAGCAGTCCGCCCACCACGAAGAGGACGAAGATCCCGTGGGTGATCAGCACCAGTTCCGCGGCCAACGCCCAGAAAAAATTCGGCATGTTGTGCCTCCCGGGTTCAGTATAAATAGGAGTGCGAAGGAACGACGGAGCGTAGGCTTAGGATGTGGCAATTGAATCTGCAGGATGAAACCCCCTGGCGGGCCATCAACGACGGTGTGATGGGGGGCGTTTCCCGGGCCCGTTATCGGGCCGCACCGACCGGTGGTTGTTTCGAGGGCAGCCTCTCCCTGGCGCACGGTGGTGGTTTTGCCTCGGTGCGCCGGAGTGTGCGGCTGCCGGAGCAGACCGAAGCGCTGCGCATGCGGGTGCTCGGTGACGGCAAGCGTTATCAGCTGAGGCTGCGCACCCATTCGGGCCTTGATGGCGTGGTGTACGCCGTGGTGTTTTCGGCGCCCGCCGGGGTGTGGCGCGACGTTACCGTTACGCTCAAGGATTTCACTGCCACCTACCGGGGCCGGCCGGTGGAGGACGCGGTGCCGTTACAATGGGCCGACGTTCAGCAGCTGGGCCTGCTGATCGCGCATCAGCAGACCGGACCCTTTTCCTTGACCCTGGCCTCAATCGAGGCGATTGAGGCACAAGCCTTTTCCCACTAACGCGTTCAAGTTGCAGGCGAACTCTCAGATTTGCTCAGTCCCTCTGGCAAGACGATTCCGCTGGGTTAAAGTGGCGGTTTTTTGGGCCTGAACAGGGCGGCTAGCGAGAGGAAAAGTGAAGTGATAGTACCGGCCTGGCCCCTGGATGAGCATCAACGCCTGGCCAGTCTTCGTGGCCTGCATCTGCTGGACACTCCGGTGGAGGAGCGCTTCGACCGACTGACCCGTCTGGCCCAACGCCTGTTTGACGTTCCCATCGCCATCATCAGCCTGGTGGATGAGCATCGCCAATGGTTCAAATCCCGCATCGGAGTGGATGTGATCCAGACGCCCCGGGCGATCTCCTTTTGCGGCCACGTCATTCTGGACGATGACCTGTTCGAAGTCAGCGACGCCTTGCTGGATCCACGCTTTGAGCAGAACCCCATGGTGGTGGGACAGCCCCATATCCGTTTCTACGCCGCCTGCCCGCTGACCTCGCTGGACGGGCAGCGCATCGGGGCCTTCTGCATCAAGGACACCAAACCGCGCACCCTCTCCGCCTCCGAACGCCAGGCCCTGTGGGATCTTGCCCGCATCACCGAGCGCGAAATCAACGTCACCGAGCTGGCCACCCGGGATGAACTGACCGGCCTGTCCAACCGGCGCGGGTTTATGATGATGGCGGAGCACGCGCTGACTCTGTGCGTCCGACGCCGTCGTTCCGGCGTGTTGGCTTACCTGGATTTCAACGGCTTCAAGCAGATCAATGACCGCTTTGGCCATGCCGAAGGCGACATCGCCCTGAAGATGATGGGGCAGGCGATGCAGGAGACGTTCCGGGTCAATGATCTGACCGCCCGACTCGGTGGTGACGAGTTTGTGGTGCTCTTTCCCCGCAGCCGCCCCCAGGCTGCTGAAGCGCTCATCAAGCGCCTTCGCCTTAGGCTGAAAGCGCTGTGTGAAACCAAGCCGTACGAGGTGGAGTTTGCTTGTGGCCTGGTGGAGCGGCTGCCGGATGCGCCGGTACCGCTCGACACCTTGCTGAAGGAGGCGGACCAACGCATGTATCAGGACAAGCCGGGGGCCGTGCTGGTGTCCGTGGGCCTTCCCGAGGCGTGAGTCCGGGCGCCGCCAGACGCCGAACCGGTCATCAAAAAGGTGCCCCGCTCAGGCGGGGCAAAGCTTGGGTGGGGACCCGAATTTTTCCGCCGTCCGGCTACTGAGGCACCCGCACCTGGCCCTCCATCAGCACCCGTGCACTGCGGCTCATGGTCACGGAACGGGCCTGCCACTCACCCCCCTCTTCGACCACTTCAGCGCCCACTTTCAGGGTGCCGGAGGGGTGGCCAAAGCGCACGCTGTCGCCCACTTCCCCACCCGCCGCCTCATTGACCAGAGTGCCGGGAATGGCGGCAGCCACGGCAATGGCCACCGCCGCAGTGCCCATCATGGCGTGGTGCAGCTTGCCCATGGAGAGGGCGCGCACGTTCAGGTCGATCTGGTCCGCCCCAATCGGCTTTCCGCTTGACGCCGTGTACGCCTTCGGGCCGGATACGATGGCGATTTTGGGCGTGTGCGCCCGGGCCGCCGCGTCGCTGAGATCGGCAATCAGACCCATCTTCAGGGCGCCGTAGGCGCGCAGCTGCTCGAAGCGCTCAAGGGCGGCGGGATCGCCGTTGATCGCCTCCTGCAGCTCGGTGCCGGTGTAGCCCAGATCTTCGGCCCGGGCGAACACCGTGGGGATCCCGGCGTTGATCAGGGTCACCGCCAGCTTGCCACCGGCGACCAGCTGTTCCGGCACCTCAAGCTGATCCACCCGCTGACCCGTGGGAAACAGCGCCCCATCGGCAGGATCGCTGAAGGTGACGGCGACTTCGGCGGCGGGAAAGGTCACCCCATCCAGTTCAAAATCGCCGGTTTCCTGCACCTGACCGTGGGTGATCGGCACCCGGGCCAGGATGGTCTTGCCGATGTTGGCTTGCCAGATCCGCACCGTGCAATCGCCGTTGTCCGGTATCCGGGAGGCTGCCACCAGCCCGTTTTCAATGGCGAAAGCGCCCACCGCGGCCGTCAGGTTGCCGCAGTTGCCGCTCCAGTCGATAAAGGGCTTATCGATGGCCACCTGGCCAAACAGGTAGTCCACATCGTGATCCGGCCGTTCGCTCTTGGACAGGATCACCGTCTTGCTGGTGCTGGAGGTGGCGCCACCCATGCCATCGGTGTGTTTGCCGTAGGGGTCGGGGCTGCCGATCACCCGTAACAGAATGGCGTCCCGCTCGGGCCCTGGAACCCGGGCCTCCGGGGGCAGATCCTCCAGTCGGAAGAAGACCCCCTTGCTGGTGCCCCCGCGCATGTAGGTGGCGGGGATTTTACGTTGAGGCAGATGGCTCATTGTGCCCCCTCGTTGGCCAGAAAATCCTTGGCAAAGCGCTGAAGGACGCCGCCGGCGTCGTAAACCGACACCTCTTCGGCGGTGTCCAGACGACAGGTCACCGGCACTTCAAGGGTCTCGCCACTGGCGCGGTGCACCAGCAGGGTCAACGTGGCGCCCGGCGTGCGTTCACCCAGCACATCGTAAGTTTCAGTGCCGTCCAGGCCCAGGGTCTGGCGGGTGGTGCCAGGCTTGAACTCCAGCGGCAGGACACCCATTCCCACCAGATTGGTACGGTGGATCCGCTCGAACCCCTCCGCCACGATCGCTTCCACCCCGGCCAGGCGTACGCCCTTGGCCGCCCAGTCGCGGCTCGAGCCCTGTCCGTAGTCCGCACCGGCAACGATGATCAGCGGCTGCTTGCGCGCCATGTAGGTTTCAATCGCCTCCCACATGCGGGTGACGGTGCCCTCCGGCTCAATGCGGGCCAGCGAACCCTGGCGCACCTCGCCCTGCTCATCCCGCACCATCTCATTGAGCAGTTTCGGGTTGGCGAAGGTCGCCCGTTGGGCGGTGAGGTGGTCACCACGGTGGGTGGCGTAGGAGTTGAAGTCTTCCTCCGGCAGGCCCATCTTGGCCAGGTACTCGCCGGCGGCGCTGGCCGCCAGAATGGCGTTGGAGGGGGAGAGGTGGTCGGTGGTGATGTTATCGCCCAGCAGCGCCAGCGGGCGCATCCCCCGAAGCGTGCGCTCACCGGCCAGCGCCCCTTCCCAGTAAGGCGGGCGACGGATGTAGGTGGACATCGGACGCCAGTCGTACAGCGGGTTGTTGTCTTCACCGTAGTCCACGGTCAGGTCGAACATCGGCTCGTAAACCGCCCGGAACTGCTCCGGTTTGACGAAATCGCGGACGATGGCGTCGATCTCCTCGTCAGAGGGCCAGAGATCCTTGAGGGTGATCGGGTTACCCCGGGCGTCATGGCCCAGCACATCCTGCTCGATGTCAAAGCGCACGGTGCCAGCAATGGCGTAGGCCACCACCAGCGGCGGCGAGGCGAGGAACGCCTGCTTGGCGTAAGGGTGGATGCGGCCGTCAAAGTTGCGGTTACCGGAGAGCACGGCGGTGGCGTAGAGATCGCGGTCGATGATCTCCTGCTGAATGGCCGGATCCAGCGCCCCGCTCATGCCGTTGCAGGTGGTGCAGGCGTAGGCCACGATGCCAAAGCCCAGCGTCTCCAGTTCCGGCAACAGGCCGGCGGCTTCCAGGTACAGCCTGGCGACCTTGGAGCCCGGAGCGAAGGAGGATTTGACCCAGGGTTTGCGCACCAGCCCCAGGGCATTGGCTTTCTTGGCCAGCAGGCCAGCGGCCACCACGTTGCGCGGGTTGGAGGTGTTGGTGCAACTGGTGATGGCGGCGATGATCACGGCGCCGTCCGGCAGTTTGCCTTCCGCTTCCTCTTGACGGGCCTCGGCCAGGTGGCCGGCGATGCCCCGGGCGGCCAGATCCCGGGTGGGCAGGCGGCGGTGGGGGTTGGAGGGGCCGGCCATATTGCGGCACACGGTGGAGAGGTCGAACGCCAGCACCCGCTCGTAGTGCGCCTGGTTCAGGTCATCCGCCCACAGGCCGGTGGTTTTGGCGTACTGCTCCACCAGCTTCACCTGCTCCGGCTCGCGGCCGGTCAGGGTGAGGTAATCCAGGGTTTGCTGGTCGATGTAGAACATGCCGGCGGTGGCGCCAAATTCCGGCGTCATGTTGGCGATGGTGGCGCGGTCGCCGATGGTGAGGCTGCGGGCGCCTTCACCGAAGAACTCCAGATAGGCGCCCACCACCCGCTCTTTACGCAAAAAC
>CAZWED010000024.1:0-18197 GCA_964632645.1 uncultured Ferrimonas sp.
ATGACGCCGCTTAGCGGCGGCCCCGAAGGGGCGAAGCCATCTCTCCCTGACCGCCATATTGAAAAGAACCCGCACAATGTGCGGGTTTTTTCGTTTGTAGAAGAGTACTCGGGACAGGGTGAGTGAGAACTCTCGCCGAGTTCGCAATGGAGGCGCACAGCGCCGACATGACGCCGCTTAGCGGCGGCCCCGAAGGGGCGAAGCCATCTCTCCCTGACCGCCCTAGTGTTGCGGGTTTTGTCGCTTTTGCGTTGGGCGCCTGTCGCTCCTATCGCGTTCGGATCGTGCGCCACAGGCGGCACGCTACGGTGAGATCGCCATTCTGAACTGACGTAGGTTAGGTGTAGCCCGAAGGCCGATTTTTCCCGGCATGCGCAATCCAGGAAACAAAAAAGCCCCGCAATGCGGGGCTTTTTCATTTGTCGGCTCGCTTAGCCCAGTTGCGCGATGGAGGGCTTCAGCATCACTTCCGGGTCGAGCAGGCGGTCCAGTTGGGCCTGAGTGAGCAGGCCCTCTTCCAGCACCAGCTCAACAATGCCCTGGCCGGTTTGCAGGGCGGTCTTGGCCAGGCGAGTGGTGTTCTCATAGCCAATGTAGGGGTTGAGCAAGGTGGCGAGCGCCAGGCTGTTGTTCACCAGTTGCTGACAGTGATCCTTGTTGGCGGTGATGCCAACAACGCAGCGGGTGGTCAGCATCGCCATGGCGTCACTGAGCATCTTGGTGGAGTTCAGCAGGTTGTAGGTGATCAGCGGCTCCATGGCGTTCAGCTGCAGCTGGCCGGCTTCGGCCGCCATGGTCACGGCCAGGTCATTACCGATCACCTGGAAGGCGGTCTGGTTGACGGCCTCGGGGATCACCGGGTTCACTTTGCCGGGCATGATGGAGGAGCCGGGCTGCATCGGCGGCAGGTTGATCTCGTTAAAGCCGCAACGGGGGCCACTGGAGAGCAGGCGCAGGTCGTTACAGATCTTGGAGAGCTTCACCGCAATGCGTCGCAGGATGCCGGAGTAGAGGACAAAGGCGCCCATGTCCACGGTTGCTTCCACCTTGTCGCTCGCGCTCTTCATTTCGAACTTGGCGATTTCGGACAGGTGACGAATGGCGGCGTCGGCGTAATCCGGGTGCGCGTTGATGCCGGTGCCGATGGCGGTGCCACCGAGGTTCACTTCGGCAAGCAGTTTCGCGGCTTCCTTAAGGCGATCGATGTCCTCGGCCAGGGTGTGGGCAAATGCGCGGAACTCCTGGCCCAGGGTCATGGGCACCGCATCCTGCATCTGGGTGCGTCCCATTTTGAGTACGTCGTCAAACTCATCCCCCTTGCGCTGCAACGCTTCCACCAGGTCGGTGATGGCGTCGATCAGCGGCTGGCTGGCGAAGATCACCGCCAGGCGGACCGCGGTCGGGTAGGCGTCGTTGGTGGACTGGGCCAGGTTGACGTGGTTGTTGGGGTGCAGTTGGGCGTAATTGCCTTTGGCGTAGCCAAGGATTTCGAGGCCGCGGTTGGCGATCACCTCGTTGGCGTTCATGTTGGTGGAGGTGCCGGCGCCCCCCTGGATCAGGTCAACAATAAACTGATCGTGCCACTGACCGTCAATGATCTCCTGACAGGCAGCAACAATGGCATCGTGGTGATGTTGGGTCAGTACCCCGACTTCCAGGTTGGCTTTGGCGGCGGCCATCTTCACCATGGCGAGGGCATTGACCAGCTGGGGGAAATGGCTGATCGGCACACCCGTGATGTTGAAGTTTTCCTTCGCACGTTGAGTTTGGATGCCGTAATACGCGGTGTGGGGTACCTGGGCGTCGCCCAGCAGATCGTGTTCGATCCGAAAAGCAGAGTTGTGGTTCATGGACAGAGTTAACCGTTCAGGATTGGCAGTTGCCCGAAAACAGAAATGGCATTGCGCTTCAATAAGGAAGCGCAATGGAGTTTCAGCGGCGTTTTTCGAGGTCGACCATGGTGACCAGGAGTTCCTGGTACGTCATGTCGAGATCTTTGGCCAGGTTAATTAACCTCGCCTTATAAGTTTGTACCTGCTCTTTTTTCTTTGCGGCTTCCCGGCGTTGACTTAGCAGCTCATCAACCGCCTCACGGAAGGTTTCAAGTTGCTTGTCAGACCATTCCAGATTGTCGAGAAAAGCCATCATTTGCGCTTTGGAGCGGGTGGAAGCATTGAGATCGCCTGCTTTGCTCTGCTTTTCTTGTTCCAATTCAACCAGAGCTGAGCGAAAGGCGGCTTCCAACTGGGCGTTGCTCATAGAGTCAAGGGCTCGCATTTTTAATAAGAATAGGGAACGTGTCTTCCGTGACTCAAAGGCTTCCGGCATCCTGCCTGAATATAGGTCAGCTATCATAAAGCAGTTGATGTGATCCGCAATGCTTTCTTAACGCCAGCCCATGTGCCAGAGGTCCGAATCCTCCAGCGTCTCCCTCGCCAATTCAAACTCTCGACGGTTGTTAACCCCCTGCAAAACAACCTTGGTGACTTCGCCCTGGGCGTCGGTCAGGGTGCCTGTGACCACAAAGTGGGTTTCGTCGTGGACGGCGGCGCTGCTGGTCCACTTTGACAGCAGCAGATCTTTGGACGAGAACACGTTCATGGCTTACCTCCCGTTGAGTCCGGGGCCAGGGCGACGAACAGCGCCCGCCCCAGGGGAAACAGCACGGCCCAGCACAGTCCAATAATGACCACGCCCAGGCCGGTCGTCGGGGCCAGCTCCAGCGCACCAAAGCGTTCCCCCAGATAATAACCCACGCTCCCCAACGCGCCACCCAGAAGGGCCAATGACCAGGGGGATTGGGGCAGGCGGGCGTGACAGGCAGCAAGAGAGAGCCCGAAGCCGAGCCACAGCAGAGCCAGATGCAGCGGTAACGCCCCCGGTGTGCCTTCCAGGCTCAGTATCTGCTGCTGAATCAACAGCGCGTCCAGTGCCATACCCAATACCGCAATGGCGATGCCCAGCCGGCGCCAGCCCGAGGCGCAGCCCCACATTGCCAGGGTAATCAGCGCCTGCCACCCCAGGGTGGAGGCCTGACCAAACACCGCCAGTGCCCAATTGACATCAAACAGCACCAGCAGGGCGACCAGACGGCGCTTCATGGCGCGAGGTTTCCCTTGAGCCAACGGGTGGCTGGGCCAAGCAGCGGCACGTGTTCGTACAGCATTTGGCCCATGTCGAAGTAGTCGCGATGGTGGATGATCAGCCCATCCCGGCTGCGGAGATCGCTGATCCCTTCGACCCGTATCGGTTTGCCCCCTGCCAGTTTGGGATGGCTGAGGGTCATCACCCAGGGCTGTGCCCAGTGGGGTGGGGCACCGATGGGCATGCCGAGCTCGAACTGGCAGTCGTTGACGTTGCGGTAAAGGGTCGCCAGATGCGCCTTGAAGTTGTCCCGTCCGTGGATTTCACCGCTGGGGTCGATAAAGGTCATCTCTGGATGGTAGAGGGCTTCAATGCCATCCAGGTGGTCGCGGCTCAGGGTTTGCCAGGTACGGGCAAAGGCGTCCATCGGCCCATCGGGGATCTTATGAAGCATCGGCAGTCGCCTCCGAGCGTTGTTTGAACTGTGCGGTAAAGCGATTGGCCTGCTCGCGGTGGTCCACCATGGGCGGCGGGTAGTCCGGCGCCAGCAGGAAGGGCCCGCCTTTGTGGAGCTGTTTCGCGGGCACATCCGTCAGTTCCGGCACCCATTGACGGATGTAGTCACCCTGTGGGTCGAAGCGTTCGCTTTGCCGATAGGGATTGAAGTGGCGGAAATAGGGGGCCGCGTCGGCGCCGCAACCGGCGGCCCATTGCCAACCGCCATTGTTGGAGGCCAGATCACCATCCACCAGCTGCCGCATAAAGTAGGCTTCACCCAGCCGCCAATCCAGATGCAGATCTTTCACCAGGAAGCTGGCACACAACATGCGAACCCGGTTGTGCATCCAGCCGGTGGCATTGAGCTGTCGCATTCCGGCGTCCACCAGCGGGTAACCGGTTTTGCCCTGCTGCCAGCGACTCAGCCATTCGGCATCGTGCTGCCAGTGCGCCTCTTTCTGCGGATACAGGGCACGGTGTCGGGACAGGTCCGGGGAGTGATACAGCAGGTAGCGGTAGAACTCCCGCCAGAGCAGTTCGTTGAGCCAGGACTGGGCGCCGTCGGAATCCGCTTGCGCCTGCAGCGCGGCCAGGGCCTGGCGGGGCGAGATAACGCCCGCCGCAAAGTAGGGGGAGAGCGCGGATGTGCCGGTGTGGTCCGGGCGGTCCCGCCACTGGTCATAGCCCTCCAGGCGTTGTTGGCAGAAGCGGGCCAGGGCGCGTTGGGCCGCCGCTTCCCCGGGGGGCCAGAGGGCGATCTCGTCCTCCTCCCAGGGGTCGCTGTTCAGCGTCAGGGTGGGTGGGGTTTGGGCCG
The DNA here is from genome assembly GCA_964632645.1 of uncultured Ferrimonas sp. Taxonomy (GTDB): domain Bacteria; phylum Pseudomonadota; class Gammaproteobacteria; order Enterobacterales; family Shewanellaceae; genus Ferrimonas. Next base: position 4,397 of record CAZWED010000024.1, read on the forward strand.
GCGGAGCAGGCAACGGGTTCCCGGCGAGCAGGTGCTGACGGCAACGGCGGGCAAAGGGGGTAAACACCCGGTACAGGCCCCCCTGTCCGGTGGTGATGGCGTCGTAGTCCACCAGGTTGGCATCCTGATAGCGGATCAGGGGCACCGACAGCTGAGTGGCCAGGGCCTGCTCCAGCGCCCGTTCGTTGAACCCCAGCGCGTGATGGCAGTGGACTGCCTCAACGTTCAGTGAGCGGCACAGCGTGTCCAGCCGTTGCGGGATGTCGCGGAAGTGATCGCAGCGCCAGACGAGCAGGGGGATCCCCCGCTCCGCCAACGCCGATTTCAGGCTCTGCACGTTGGCAAAGTGCCATTGGCGTTTTCGCACTCCACAGTCGTGCTGTTCCCACTGGGCGGGGGAGGCGATGTAGAGGGCAACGACCGGGCCCGATGCGTCTGCCGCACCATGAAGTGCGGGGTGGTCGTAAACCCTCAGGTCATCGCGAAACCAAACCAGCTGCATGCGCTGCCTCACAGGTGGTAACGCAGCGCCAGGTGCTGCGGATGGGGTGAAAGGTACTGCTGCTCCTGAATATAGGGCTTGGGATAGCGCTTAAGCAGGTTTTGCAGCAGCACCATGGGCGCCATCAGCGGCAGTTCGCCGGCCCGGTAGGCCAGGATGGTCTCGTGCAGGTGCTGGCGTTCGGTGGCGTCGAGTTCTCGCTTAAAGTACCCGCCAATGTGCTGAAGCACATTGGTGTGGTTGCGACGGCTGGCGGGCTTGGCCAGGGCACCCATCAGTTGCTCGCCGTAGTGGGTCAGCCGCTCGGCCATCGGGCGGTCACGACTGTCGGCCAGGTAGCGGCCGAGGTCACGATAGATCTGCTGATGATGGGCCAGCAGCAACAGCTTGTGACGGCGGTGGTAGTCGAGCAGTTGCCGTTCGTCCGGCTCGCTGGCGCACAAGGCCTGATAGCCGTGGTAGACGTAAACCCGGGTGATGAAATTTTCCCGCAGCAGCGGGTCATTCAGCCGGCCATCCTCCTCTACCGGCAAAAGCGGATAGGCCTTCATCAGCGCGGCGGTAAACAGACCGCGGCCTTCGCGACGGCTGCCGGTCTGCGCTTCGTTGAGGATCCGCACCCGCTCCATGCCGCAACTGGGGGACTTGGCACAGACGATGTAGCCGGCAAGGTCGGCAAGCCCCGGGACGGCCCGTTGGTTGAAGGCGTCCATGGCGTCGGTGTGGTCGATGTGGTTTTTGTCGTCCATCAGGCGAACGGTGTCGCCCACTTCGCGCAGACGGATGGTGGGGCGGGGCGTCCCCAGCCCCATACCCAGTTCCGGACATAGGGGCTTAAGGTCGAAAATGGCACGCAGGGGGCCGTCAACAAAGCCGGACCGCTTGTGCCCACCGTCAAAACGTACTTCCTGGCCTACAATGCAGGCACTTACTCCCACTTTCGGCATCGACATGGTGCACCTCCAACTCAAATTTATCCTCTAGCCACTCGGTACGCTTGCGACGATGAGGTTAGATCAGTCAGGATGACATTCTCGACCGCTTTTTTCAGAAAATCAGTGATTTCAGGAGTGAGACCATGCTCGACCTGCTGCCGGACCTTTGCGATGCCTATCCGGATGAGGTGCGCTTGCTGCCGCCTCTGTTTCGCCAGTTTGGTGGAAAGCGGATTTTCTCCGGCCCGGTTGTCACCCTGCGCTGCCCCGAGGACAACTCGCTGGTGCGTGAGGCCGTGGCGGAGCCGGGCGAAGGCCGGGTGCTGGTGATCGACGGGGGCGGTATGGCGCGCCGTGCCCTGCTCGGCGATCTGCTGGCTGAAAAAGCGGTCGCCAACGGCTGGAGCGGCATCGTGGTGTATGGCTACGTCCGCGATGTGGCTACGCTGGGCACGCTCGACCTCGGGGTTCAGGCCCTCGGAGCGGTGCCGATGAAGACGGAAAAACGGGGACTCGGGGAGCGGGATGTGGTGGTGGAGATCCAGGGGGTACATCTCCACCCCGGCGATCACCTGTATGCCGATGATAACGGTGTGCTGGTTGCCTCCCGCCCCCTTCCTCTGCCGACACTTTGATAGGAATAGCAATGATGAAAGTCGTGAAATGGTTGCTGCTGGCGTTGTTGACGGTGGTGATCGTCGTGGGGGCTTACCTGGCCTTTTTCTTCGATCTCAACAGCTTTAAGGGACCCATTGCCGATAAGGTCAAACAGGTGACGGGGCGCGATCTGGTGATCGGCGGCGACATCGGCTGGTCGCTCTATCCCACACTGGGGCTGGACCTGGCCCAAATCCAGCTGGGCAACCTGCCCGGTGAAGACCTGCCTCCGCTGCTCCGTGTTGAGCAGGCCTCCGTCGGGGTGGCATTACTGCCCCTGCTAAGTCGGGAGTTGCAGGTGGAGGAGCTGGCGGTATCCGGGGTGAGCCTGGAGTTGGTGACCCTCGCCGATGGTCGCTCCAGCCTGACCGGACTTGGGGGAGACAAGCCGTCCTCCGCACCGGCTGACGCGCCGCGACAGCCCCAGACGGCCCCCTCCGGGCCCAAGCACTGGGTGTTGGGCCATCTGTCGGTCAACAACCTGACCATTCACAACGACAACCGGGCCGCGGGCGCGGATCAAACCCTGGCGATCAAGCAGCTGGAACTGGCCCGCATTGAGCCGGAGCGCGCGGCGCCCCTGCGCCTTGAGATCGAGGTGGGTGACGGTGCGCTGGCGGTGGCCACGCAGGCGGAAGCGATGCTGACCGTGTCTGCCGATTTCAGTCGCTTCCAGATCGATGACTGGCGTCAGAAACTGACGGCCAAAGGGGACGCGGTGGGCGAACAGCCCCTGAAACTGGGCCTGGCCTGGGACGCGGACCTGGACCTGGCCCGCCAACATTTCAAGGTGGCCAATCTGGAGTTCACCCTGGCGGATTTCGTGATGACCGGCGAAGCGCAGGCGGACCTGGCGGGCGTGCGCCCCAGCTTTGTGCTGAAGGCCAAGGGTAACGCCCTCAATCTGGACCCCTGGCTGCCGCCTGCAGACGCTAGTGAAGACGCCAAGCCAGAGACGACGCCAGCGCCGGAGGCCGGCCCGTCGGAAGAGCCGGATCTCAGCGCCATGAAGTTGCTCGATCTGGACGCGGATCTTCACCTTGGTGCGTTGCAGGCGCGCGGTGTGCTGGCGGAAGACCTCGCCCTGAAGCTGACGTTGAAAGATGGCGTACTGACCCTGAACAACGCCAGCGGCAAAGCGTTTGGCGGACAGATGACCGCCAGCGCCAGCCTGGATGGTACCGTCACGCCGGCTCGTTACCGTTTTGACAATCGCATCGATCACCTTTCCATCCGGCCGATGCTGGCGGCACTGGCGGACGTGGACCTGCTGGCCGGCAGCGGCGCTTTCCAGCTGAAAGGGCAGGGCCAGGGCTTAACCGGCAAAGCGATGAACCAACTGACCGCGTCCGGCACGCTGTCCCTGCAGGACGGGGCGGTGTACGGCGTTAACGTGGCACAGATGATCCGCGAAGCGCAGGCCAAACTGAAAGGGGACCTGTCCGCCCAGGCGGTAGAACAGAAAACCGACTTCTCCACCTTCAGCACCGACCTGAAGATTGAGAATGGCACCCTGGCCACCCCCAACCTCGCCATCGCTTCACCGCTGCTGCGGATCAGTGGTGGCGGCAAGGTGGCGATTGAGCCGCAAACCGTCGACTACGCTCTGACGGTAGCTCTGGTGGGCAGCCTTGAAGGGCAGGGCGGCAAGGGGGTTGATGAGTTGAAGGACATTCCGATCCCCTTGACGGTGCAAGGACCGGTGACCGATCTTCAGTTTGGTCTGGACAGCGAAGCCCTGTTGAAGGGCAAGCTGGATCAGGAAAAGGACAAACTGGAAGAGAAGTTGAAAGACAAGCTGATGGAAAAACTGGGGAACTTTGGATGACAACAACACGCCATCTCACCCTGTCGGCATTCTGGCTGGCCAGTCTGGTGCTGACCGGCTGTGCCGAATCCGCCGACCGTACTGATACGCCGCAAGCGGCCAGCGCGCCGGCGCCGGTCGCAACCCCCGCCGTGGTGGCCGGGGTGCAACCCGCGCCCCCGACGACGTCGATTTCCCCGAACGGAGAGGAGCATGCCGTGCTGGCAACACTGGAAACCTCGCCCACCTGGTCCCGCACCGTGGGCGGGCAGGTGAGTCTGGTGCTGGACAATCGCGGTACCGCATCAGCCCGCTACACCATCGCTTCCGGCATGTTGGCGGATGTGATGCTGTCCCAGGGCAAGCAGGTGTACTGGCGTTACTCGGAAGAGATGATGTTCACCCAGGCGTTGACGTCGCTGACGTTGGCGCCAGGGGAAACCCGCACCGTCAGGGTGCAGGTTCCTGCTTCGCGGTTGGGCCAGCTCAAACCGGGGAAATACACGGTCAGTGCCCTGTTGAACACCCACCCCAGGGAGGCGGCACCGGCGATCAAGCCGGTGACCATCACCCTCAAGTGAAGGGGCGCTAAATCAGCTGGATTGCTGCCCAGCCGCCGTAAATCACGATGGCTGGCAGGGCGGCAATCAGCCACGCCTGACCGGTTTGAATTTGGGTCCAGGCCCGGATCCCGCTGTAGTAAAGCCAGATTTTCCAGGGCAGCAACAGGGAGAAGGATTCGCTGAAGTTGTACCAGCCGTGCGTTATCGGCAGGCCCAACAGACGATTCAGGCTGACCGGCGCCAGAATGCCGGGCGGTATCTCACCGGCGCGCATCAGCAACACCACCATCGCCGCCAGCATCGGCACCACCAGAACCAGGTTGCACCACCAGGTCAGGCCAAACCAGTCGCCGAAGCCCTGCACGTTGTTGTCGTCCACCAGGGTCACTTTGCTGAGATAGAACCCCATCAGCGCATTGGCGATGATCAGGGCCAGCAGACCGGTGCCCAGTTGCGCCGCCAGTACCCGTCCCGGGGTCATTTCGGCCATCAGGGTGGCGCGATCCTTGGACGGCATCTCGGCAAACACCGGTTGCAGGTACTCCGTCTGATACCAAGCCCAATCCACCTTGGAAAAAAACAGCCACTGCAGGACGGCGAAGCTGAGTGCCAGCACGAGGAAGGGCCACCACGAGGCCCCTTTGCGAGGTTTGAGTTCGGTAAACACCGCCTTTGGCTGCCAGAGGCAGCGCCACAGTGCCCGGGGGAGGAAGGCGTCAGTCATGGTTTACATCCTTGTTTTAATGAGGCTTTCTCATGGTACGGGGGTTTTCGCTCAAGGTGTATGTTTTTGATGTGACTAACCTGTTAGCTTGAGGCCCTGATTCCATCGGCCGAACAGGAAGATCGTCCATGATAGAGATACGTGGTTTGCGCAAGCGCTTCGCCATCCACAATCCGAAAGCCGCTGCTGAGCAGGAGGGGGAGCCGGACCCCCGTCAGCGCGGCCGCTTTTTTCACTCGGTAGAGTCGGTTCACCTTCGCTGTGAACCCGGTCAGGTGCTGGGCCTGGTTGGCCCCAATGGTGCAGGCAAAACCACGACACTCCGCTTGCTCTCCGGTGTGCTGAAGCCGGATGAGGGCGAAGTGCTGATCAACGGCGAAGATCTCCATCGGGGCGGCCAATCGGTGCGCCGCAAAATCGGTTTTATTTCCGCCTCCACCGCTCTGTATGAGCGGCTGTCCGTGGAGGAAAACCTGCTCTACTTCGCCCGCCTTTATGGGCTGGGTAAGGGGGAAAGCCTCTGCCGGGTTGATGACCTCTGTGAGCAGTTGGACCTGGGCCAGTTCCGCCATCGCCGCCTGATGGACCTCTCCTCCGGCATGAAGCAACGGGCCAACATTGCCCGCTCGGTGATTCATCGTCCCTCCGTCATCATCTTTGACGAACCCACGACGGGACTGGACATCATGTCCACCGAAACCGTGCTCAACTTTATCCGCATGCAGAAAGAGGCGGGCTTGCCGGTGATCTTTTCCACCCACCATCTTGAAGAGGTCAGCCTGCTGTGTGACCGCCTGTCGGTGATCGTTCAGGGCCACACCCGCTTTGACGGCCCGCTTGAGGCCTTTGCCGGCACCCGGGAGACCACCGCCATTCGCCATCGTTTTATGTCACTGTGTCAGCCCGATAGCGCTGCCGTCATGGAGGAGGTCGCCGATGATTGCGCTGATCTGGCTTAAGGAGATCCGCGAGGTACTGCGGGACAAGAAAACCCTCTGGTTTGTCGTGCTGTTTCCCACGGTGTTGCTGCCAGCCCTGATGGGGGGCGCCATCTACATTGGTGCATCCAGCGTAAAACAGGTGTACGAGTCCGACCTGCGCTTCCGGCTGCAGGCTCCAGCCGCCTGGCGTGACACCATTGGCGAAGCGCTGGCACAGGGCGAGAAGCTGGTGTGGCAATCAGAGCCGGTGCCCGAAGGGCAGGCGGCGATCGAAGCCCTGATCAAGAGCGAAGACGCCGAATTTGTGCTGGTGGTGCCCGAGGAATTTTCGCCGGAGGCGGTGGCGGTCAGTGAGTGGCAGCTCTACTACAACCAGGCGGACGATGTGGGGCAGTTTGAGCGGATCCAACAGGCACTGTCGCCCCTGTTCGACCAGTGGCGGGATGCCCATCGCAACGCCTGGGCGCTGTCTGATACCCAGATTAAGGTGCTGGAGCAACCGGTGAGCCTGACCCGGGTCGGGGTGGCCGACGACCGGGAGTTTTTTGGCGAAAAAGCGGGGGGATTTCTGCCCTACGCCCTGTTGCTGCTCTGTCTGATGGGGGCACTGCTGCCAGCCCTGGATCTGGGGGCCGGAGAGAAAGAGCGCGGCACGCTGGAAACCCTGCTGATGGCGCCGGTCAGCAAAAGCACGCTGGTGCTGGCCAAGTTCGGCGTGATCGCCGTGTGCAGCCTGACGGTGGCGTTGCTGACCATGGCCAGTGGCGTGATCTGGTCGCTGGTGCTCGGTCAGGTGTTTGCCATCGACATCCTGGTTAAGGCGGTCAGCACCATCGGCATCAAGGATCTGGCGCTGATCCTCATTCTGTTGCTGCCCATCGCCATGTTCTTCTCAGCGCTGCTGCTGGCGGTGTCGCTCTATGCCCGCACCTACAAGGAGGGGCAGAACTACGTGGCGCCGTTGAATCTGGTGGCGGTGATGCCGGCAATGGTGGCTCTGTTCCCCGGCATTGAACTGACCCCGGGGCTGGCCTGGACGCCTCTGGTGAACGTGACCCTGGCCAGCAAAGCGCTGCTTAAAGGCACGTTCGACTATTGGCAGATGGTGCCCATCATGACATCGAATCTGCTGCTGGCGCTGGGCCTACTGGTGTTTTGCGTGCTTTGGTGCTCGCGGGAGCAGGTGCTGTTCCGCTAAACAAAACGCCCCCGAAATCGGGGGCGTTTTTGTGTCACGGCCTGCCGTCACTCGGCCCGGCGGAGAATGGCGTCCACGGTGGCCAGGTCCACATCCCGCTGGTGTCCCAGGGTGGTCATGCCGTGCCCTTCCAGCGCGGTCAGAACTTGGTGCAGGACGTCGGTCTTGTCCAGTTGGTAATCCCCCAGCCGGGTGCCGACGCCGACGCTGCGGTAAAGCTGCTCGATAAGGTCGATGGTGCGGTGGGCGATGCCGTCGCCCTCCAGCCCAAAGACGTTACGGCCCATCTGGGTCAGTTTGGCCTCCTTGCGCTCAATGCAGACGCGCAGCAGGGCGGGGTGCACCAGCGCCAGCGTCTGGGCGTGGTCCAGCCCATACAGCGCAGTGAATTCGTGGCCAATGGCGTGGGTGGCCCAGTCGTGGGGAACCCCCGCGCCAATCAGGCCATTCAGTGCCTGGTTGGCGGTCCACATCAGGTTTTCCCGCCACTCCAGGGTATGGCGCTGATCAAAGTGGCCGGCCAGCACCACCAGATTACGCAGCAGGGCTTCGGCAAACCCCTCCTGCACCATGGCGCCGGTCGGAACGGTCAGGTACTGCTCGCAGATGTGCACAAAGGCGTCGACCAGGCCATTGCCCAGCTGACGATCCGGCAGGGAGGACATGGTGTCGGGGTCGAGCACGGCAAATTGCGGGTAGACCGCCGGCGAGAGGAAGGAGCGCTTCTCGGCGGTTGCGGTGCGGCTGATCACCGCGGCCGCGTTGGATTCTGAACCGGTGGCGGGCAGGGTCAGAATGGCCCCCAGGGGCAGGGCGTCGCGCACCTTGTGTTTGCCCGAGAGGATGTCCCAGCCGTAGCCGTCGTATTTCGCTGCGGCGGCAACGTACTTGGTGCCATCGATGATGGAGCCGCCGCCCACCGCCAGCAGGAAATCAAAGCCTTCGGCCCTGACCCGGGCCACGGCCCGGTCCAGCGTTTCGACGGCCGGGTTGGGCTCAATGCCGCCGAACTCTTCCCATTGGTGCCCTTTGAGCGCCGCGCATACCTGATCGTACACGCCGTTGGATTTGATGGAGCCGCCACCGTACAGCACCAGCACTTTGGCGTCCTGCGGGATCAGTCGCGAGATGCTGGCGATTTGACCGCGGCCAAACTGGATCTGAGTGGGGTTGTGAAAGGAAAACTGCATAGGGCACTCCGAGTCTTCATGGGCGCAGGCCCGACCTCTGATAACTCCTCGATTGTGCCTGTGACGGCAGACGCTTTCCAGCACCGGGATCACTAAAGCCGCCCGAGTGAGGCGGCTTTGGTCGTTGGCGCGGGTTTACGCCTGGGAAGCAGGGCGGTAGGGGATGCCCAGCTTGCGATAGACAAAACTCAGCAGCCAGACGGGGCCGATCAGCAGAAACTGGATGTCTTCGAAGAAGCTGGGCTTCTTGCCCTCGATCTTGTGGCCGATGAACTGAAAGATCCACGCCACCACAAACAGGGCGAGGGCCGTTTGCCAGAGCGGGACGGTCAGGGCGGCCTGATGCCAGAGAATGATGGCGACCATGGTGGCGGTGACCCCCACCATGCCGATGGCCAGGTTTCGCGAGAGGCGCCAGTAGAACAGCAGGCTGACCACGATCATCACCAGCGCCAGGTTCAGCAGGGGTTGGCCTGGCAGGTGCACTTCCCACAGCAGTGCCAGTACGGTCCACATGATGATGGGCACGCAGATCCAGTGAATGGTCTTGTTGATGGGGTTCTGATGGCTGACGCCGTACGCGTTGAGCCATTGCTGGATGTTCTTGTGGAGCATGGGGCGTTCTCCGGTGGAAAAGGCAATCAAACGTGACTTGGATCACAACCTAATCCGCTTTAACCTAACAATCCAATGACTAATTTTCAGCCTTAATCATGACAGAGATTCATGAGTCTTTGCCTCAGCGCATCGATTTCAACCTGTTTCGCCTCTTTGTGGCGGTGGCGGAAACCGGCTCAACCGGCGCGGCGGCCCGACAGCTGCACCTGACCCAATCTGCCGTTTCCCACGCCCTGGGGAGGCTGCGCACCCAGCTGGGTGACCCGCTTTTCGTCAAGCAGGGCCGCAACCTGGTGCTGACGCCCCACGGTCGGGCCATGATGCCGAGGGTGCAGCAGGCGCTTTTGGCCCTGGAGCAATGTCGGGTGCAGCCCGGCGTCTTTGACCCGACCACCACCACCCTGGAGTTCCATTTGGGGTTTCGCGACATCCTGGAAGCGATGTTGCTGCCACCGCTGATGGCCCACCTCAACGACACGGGCGCCCGCCTGCGCTTTACCAGCAGTCGGGTGCGGGGCAGTGAACTGGAGGAAAAGTTAAAGCGGGGCGAGCTGGATCTGGTGGTCGATATGGCGGTGCCGGTGGGGGACGCCATCTCCAGTGCGGCGTTCCGTTCCGAACCCCTGGCGGTGCTGGTGGGGCCACAACACCCCGCATTCGCCAGTGGCCAGCTGAGTGACGGGGAGTATGTTGCCGGCGAGCACGTGCTGGTGACGCTGGAGCCCCGGGAGCGCGCGTTTGTGGAGCAGCGCATGATGGGGGTGGGCAGTCGCCGCAGCGTGCGACTGCACTGCCACACCTACTTCGCCGCCGCGTCGGTGGTGGCCAATACCGATCTTATCCTGACCATGCCAGCCAGCTACGCCGGCGAACTGGCGCGCTTGCTGGGGCTGCGCATGGTGCCATTGCCGTTTGCCTGTGAGCCTCTGCCGGTGCGGATCTACTGGCGACGGGCCAACTCTGAAGAGCCCTCGATCCGCTGGCTGATTCACGCCATCCAGTCGCTGCCGATGACCTCCATGCCCTCGCTGGAAGGCTAACCGAATCGGCGGTCCGACAGGGTCTGGCCCGGATCCCGGCCGCGCGTATACCAGCCATCCCGGGTCTGCGGAATGTTGTCGAAAGCCTGAATGTAGGGTTTGACGTCGATCAGCGGGGTGCCGTTCAGCAGGTCGATGCCGCGGACATGGATGACGTTGTCGACGATGCGTTCAATCTCAACGATGCTCAGGCCGATGGGGTTGGGGCGTTTGGGGGAGCGGGTGGCGAAAATGCCGCGCTCGACGGTGTCGAGGAAGGGGGTAACCTTCAGTGCCCCGGGTTGGCTGCGGTGCAGGTGGAACAGCACATAGATGTGGGAAAACTCGTGCAGATCCGCCAGCCCGTCGGCGTACTGCGGGGCGATAACCAGTTGTCCGCGATTGTTCGCCAGTCCCGCCCCCTGGATGGGCATATTGGCGACATCGTCGTAGGGGGTTTGGGCGTGGCCTATAGGCTGAAACCGAATCATGCGGGCTCCTTGCGACAAAAAGGCCAGATTAGGCACTGGCAGGGGGCAGCGGTGGGGGATACCGCACAGTTTGCGGTTGTGGGCGGCGGCCAATGAACAGCGTGTGAGACACCACCGATTTGAGCGTGATTCAGTAATGCGGATGTAGATCGTCAGGGTCAACTTTGTGATCAAAATGGCGGAGAAGGCGTGATCGTTCAGGCATCATGAAGACGCCTCATTGGAGGCAGTCCAGATGATGAACCTGCCGTGACTCAAGGCAGGCTAGAACCGTAGGGCACTATACTCTGACGGTTCTCAACGAGAGCGGAGCAACGCCGAATGATGAGTAATCACACCGAACTGGATGCCCTGGTTGCGCGGGTCAAAGCCGCCCAGGAGGTGTTCGCCAGTTACAGCCAGGCGCAAGTGGACGAGATTTTCCGTGCCGCCTCCCTGGCCGCCGCCGATGCGCGGATACCGCTGGCCATGATGGCCGCCGAAGAGACCGGAATGGGGGTGGCGGAGGACAAGGTGATCAAAAACCACTTTGCCTCCGAGTACATTTACAACAAGTACCGGGATGAGAAAACCTGCGGGGTGCTGTCGGAGGATGAGGCGTTCGGCACCATGACCATCGCCGAACCCGTTGGCATCGTCTGCGGCATTGTCCCCACCACCAACCCCACTTCCACCGCCATCTTTAAAGCCCTTATCTGTCTGAAAACCCGAAACGGCATCATTTTCTCTCCCCACCCCCGAGCCAGGCGTTCTACCTGCGAAGCGGCGCGCATCGTCCTTGAGGCGGCGGTGAAAGCCGGGGCACCGGCGGACATCATTGGTTGGATCGCGGAGCCGTCGGTGGACGCGTCCAATGCGCTGATGCGCCACGATGACATCGCCCTGATCCTCGCCACGGGTGGACCGGGCATGGTGAAAGCGGCGTACTCATCCGGTAAGCCTGCCATCGGTGTCGGCGCCGGCAACACGCCGGTGGTGATCGACGATTCCGCCGACATCAAGCAGGCGGTGGCGTCCATCCAGTTGTCCAAGACCTTCGACAACGGCGTGATCTGCGCTTCTGAGCAAGCGGTAGTGGTGGTGGACGCCGTCTATGACCAGGTGCGGGACCGTTTTGCCAGTACCGGCTCCTACGTGTTGTCGGAAGCGGAGTGTGAGCGGCTGAAATCGGTGATCCTGATCGACGGTGGCCTCAACGCCAAGATCGTCGGACAGCCCGCGTGGAAAATCGCGGAAATGGCCGAAATCCGCGTGCCGAAAAGCACCAAAATTCTGATTGGCGAGGTGACCAGCACCGGCCTGGAAGAGCCGTTCGCCCACGAGAAACTCTCCCCCATTCTCGGCCTATACCGGGCCGGCGATTTCGAGGATGCGGTCACCAAGGCGGAAGCGCTGGTGGCGTTGGGCGGCATTGGCCATACCTCGGTTCTCTATTGCGACCAGGACCTGCAAAGGGAGCGAGTGCTGACGTTTGGCCAGCGGATGAAAACCGCCCGGATCCTGATCAACACGCCGGCGTCCCAGGGCGGCATCGGCGACCTCTACAACTTTAAGCTGGCTCCCTCCCTGACCCTCGGCTGCGGATCCTGGGGTGGCAACTCCATCTCGGAAAACGTGGGGCCCAAGCACCTGATCAACACCAAGACCGTGGCCAAGCGAGCGGAAAACATGTTGTGGCATCGACTCCCTGAAAAGATCTACTTCCGCCGTGGCGCACTGCCAATTGCGCTGGAGGAGCTGAAAGGCAAATCCCGGGCGCTGATCGTGACCGACCACTACCTGTTCAACAACGGCTACTGCGACCGGGTGATCGCCATCCTCAAAGGGATGGGGCTGGAAACGGAAGTGTTCTTCGAAGTGGAGGCGGATCCCACCCTCTCCATCGTGCGCAAGGGCGCGGCCCTGTGCCAGAAGTTCGGCCCGGACGTGCTGATTGCGCTGGGCGGTGGCTCACCGATGGACGCCGCCAAGATCATGTGGGTGCTGTACGAGTACCCGGATACCCAGTTCCACGATCTGGCGCTGCGCTTTATGGACATCCGCAAGCGCATTTTCCAGTTCCCGAAACTGGGGGGCAAAGCGGAATTCGTGGCCATTCCCACCACCTCCGGCACCGGCTCCGAGGTGACCCCCTTTGCTGTGGTCACCGACGACGAGAGTGGACAGAAGTACCCGCTGGCGGATTACGAACTGACCCCCAATATGGCGATCGTCGATCCGGACCTGGTGATGAACATGCCGCCGTCCCTGACCGCCTTCGGCGGCATCGATGCGGTGACTCACGCTCTGGAGGCGTACGTTTCGGTTCTGGCCAATGAGTACAGCGACGGTCAGGCGCTGCAGGCGCTGAAGCTGCTGTTTGCCTACCTGCCGGAGAGCTACGAGAAGGGCGCCGCTGCTCCCAAGGCCAAAGAGAAGGTGCACAACGCCGCCACCATTGCCGGCATCGCCTTTGCCAACGCCTTCCTGGGGATCTGCCACTCAATGGCGCACAAGCTCGGTTCCGAGTTCCATCTGGCCCACGGCCTGGCCAACGCGCTGCTGATCAGCAACGTGATCCGCTACAACGCCACTGACGTGCCCACCAAGCAGGCGGCGTTCAGCCAGTACGACCGGCCAACGGCGCTGTGTCGTTACGGTGAGATTGCCGATCACCTCGGTCTTGGTGGCGACACCAACCAGGAGAAGGTGGCGCGGCTGGTGAGCGCCATTGATGCCCTGAAGGCGCGGTTGGGGATCCCCGCCTCCATCCGCGAGGCGGGCGTGGCGGAAGCGGACTTCCTGGCCAAACTGGATGAACTGGCCATCGAAGCCTTTGACGACCAGTGTACCGGTGCCAATCCGCGCTTCCCGCTGATCGCCGAGCTCAAGCAACTGCTGCTGGACAGCTATTATGGCCGTCCCTACACGGAGCAGGACGCTGACGCCTAAACTGTGGGTCAGGTAGCAGAGTCCGGTGTTCCTTGGTCTGGATCACAGACAGGAATGCCGGGCTCTGGCATTATCCCGCCTCATTTTTTTCCTGCCCGCGGTGGGCCGGAACAAAGAAAAGGGTATCAACATGAGTGGCTTGCCAAACTGTCCTAAATGCAACTCCGAGTACACCTACGAAGACGGCACCATGTTCGTCTGCCCGGAGTGCGCCCATGAGTGGTC
>CAZWED010000025.1:0-17860 GCA_964632645.1 uncultured Ferrimonas sp.
GGTGATGCTGGTGGACGACGTGATCACCGCCGGAACGGCCATCCGTGAGTCGATGGAGATCATCCAGCATAACGGTGCGGAGCTGGCGGGCGTGCTGATCGCGCTGGACCGTCAGGAGAAGGGCAAGGGCGAACTGTCCGCCATTCAGGAAGTGGAGCGTGACTTTGGTTGCCAGGTGGTGTCCATCGTGACCCTGTCTGACCTGATCAGCTACCTGGCGGAGCAGCCGGGCCGCGAAGCGGAGCTGGCCTCGGTCAAAGCCTACCGTGAGCAGTACGGCATCTGAGCCAGCCACGGAAACAAAAAACGCGCCTTTCGGCGCGTTTTTTATTGGGGCAGCCCCTCAGCTTTGCAGCAGCTGGCGCTGAATAAAGGCCCACTGCTCAGAGAAGTTCTTGGTGGGCAGCTCTTTAAATTCGCTGCGAACAAACTGAGCGATGCGGCCTTCGGCCCAGGACAGCAGCAGGTTGGCCAGCATCCCCTCCTCAAGGTAGAAACCCTGGCCCTCGCGCAGGCTCTTCTCGCGCAGCGCCTGTTTCAGGTTGGTCTCCACCTTGTTGAACAGCAGGTTGATGCGACCACGCAGGCGGTCCTGTTCGCCGGTCAGGGCGTCGCCGGTCAGCAGTCGGGTGATGCCCGGGTTGCGTTCCGCAAAGGTCAGCAGCAGTTGCAGCATCAGCTGGCAGCGCACCATGGTGTCCTTCTCCTCCTGCATCACCAGATTGATGCGGGACAGCAGGGACTCTTCGATGAACTCAATCAGCCCTTCGAACATCCGCGCCTTGGAGGGGAAATGGCGGTACAGCGCCGCCTCGGATACGCCGACTTCCGCCGCCAGTTTGGCCGTGGTGATCCGCTGTCCCGGAGAGGTTTCCAGCATCCGGGCCAGGCATTGAAGGATATGTTCGCGGCGGTTCTTCTTGTTGTTGGTTGCCATCGTGGCAGCAAGCTCCGTCTTACAGGGTCCCTGAGTGACCAAAGCCCCCTTCACCGCGGGAAGAGGCGTCAAAATCGTCCACCAACTTGAACGCGGCCTGCACCACCGGCAGGAAAACCAGCTGGGCGATGCGCTCACCCGGGTTCATGGTGAAACTGTCCTGGCCCCGGTTCCAGACGGACACAAACAGCTGCCCCTGGTAGTCGGAGTCGATCAGGCCGACCAGGTTACCCAGCACGATGCCGTGTTTGTGGCCCAGGCCGGAGCGCGGCAGGATGGTGGCCGCCAGGCCCGGGTCGCCGATGTGGATGGCCAGGCCGGTGGGCACCAGCTCAGTCTGGCCCGGTGCCAGAGTCAGGGGGGTGTCCAGCATGGCACGCAGATCCATGCCAGCGGAACCCGGAGTCGCGTAATCGGGCAGGGGCCATTCACTCCCCAGGCGGGGATCGAGGATCTTCAGTTCAATCGGCGTTTTCATCGGCAGGCTAGGTGGTCCGCAATGGTGTCTAACATCAATCGTGCCTGTTGCCCCTTGTCACTGTGACCGAGGCTCTTCTGGCCGTCGGCCCAGTACAGGGTCAGGGCGTTATGGTTGGCATTGAAGCCCTGATCCGGCTTGGACACGTCGTTGGCGGCGATAAGATCCAGCCCTTTACGGGCCAATTTATCGCGGGCGTATTGTTCCACATTATCCGTTTCAGCGGCAAACCCCACGGTAAAGGGGCGGGGCTGTTGTTGGGCGACGGTGGCCAGAATGTCCGGGTTTCGCACCAGTTCGACAACCATGCGCTCATTGGATTTCTTGATCTTGTTGTCGGCAACGGCCACCGGGCGGTAATCCGCCACTGCCGCACAGCCGATAAAGATGTCCTGGCCGGGGAGGGCATTCAGAACCGCTTCAAGCATCTGCTCGGCGGACTCCACATCGATGCGGGTGACGCCGGACGGGGTGGCGAGATTCACCGGACCGCTCACCAGCGTGACCTCTGCACCCAGTGCCGTGGCCTGCTCGGCCAGGGCAAAGCCCATCTTGCCGGAGCTGTGATTGGAGAGAAAACGCACCGGATCCAGCGCTTCGCGGGTCGGGCCGGCGGTCAGCAGCAGCTTCTTGCCCGCCAGCGGTTTCGGACCGGCATTCAGGGCCGCCACGGTGGCGTCGACAATGGCTTCCGGCTCCCACATCCGTCCCGGGCCCACTTCGCCGCAGGCCTGATCGCCGCTGGCCGGCCCCCAGAGGGTGACCCCGCGTCCGGCGACGGTCGCCAGATTGGCCTGAGTGGCAGCATGGAGGTACATCTGCTGGTTCATCGCCGGCGCCAGGTAAACCGGTGCGGTGGTGGCGAGACAGGCGGTGGTGAGCAGGTCATCGGCCATGCCGGCGGCCAGTCGGGCAATCAGGTTGGCGCTGGCGGGGGCGATGATCACCGCGTCTGCCCAGCGGGCCAGATCGATGTGGCCCATGGCCGACTCGGTGGCCGGATCGAGGATGTCGTCCACCACCGGATGGCCGGAAACGGCCTGCAGACTCATGGGAGTGACGAACGCTTTGGCGCCTTTGGTCAGCACCACGCGCACGTTGGCCCCCTGCTCACGCAGGCGGCGCACCAGGATCGGGGCTTTGTAGGCGGCAATGCCACCACTGATGCCCAGCAGGATGTTGCGATTCGATAGGCTCATGCTGTTAGCCGGTTGCCCAAAATTGGGCCTAAGATATCACAGATGGTGGATGAACTCGGCAGGGAAGCCCGACGATGAATGCCAACTCCATTTCTCACTGGCCCGTGGAGGAGCGACCCCGCGAGCGGTTGTTGAAGCATGGGGCCGACGCCCTGAGTGACGCCGAACTGTTGGCGATATTCCTGCGAACCGGCGTGCCCGGGCTGAGCGCGGTGGATCTGGCCAGGCAGTTACTGGTGCAGTTTGGTGACCTCGGCCACCTCCTCTGCGCCTCAAAGCAACAATTTTGCGCAATCCGTGGCCTTGGCGAGGCGAAATACGTACAATTGCATGCCGCCTTGGAACTGGCCCGCCGCTATCTCGCCATCGAGTGGCAGCGTGGTGAGCCATTGAGCTCCCCTCACGCCGCACGCGATTACCTGTGTCATCGCCTGCAGGGGCTGGAGGAGGAGCGATTTATGCTGTTGTTGCTGGACAGCCAACATCGGGTGATTCAAACCGTCGAATTGTCCCGTGGCACCATTGACGCAGCGCAGGTCTACCCCAGGGAAGTGGTCAAAACCGTTCTGCAGGCCAATGCGGCCGCAGTCATACTGGCGCATAACCATCCTTCGGGCGTGGCTGAACCCAGTCAGGCAGACCGTCATATCACCGGCCGAATCCAGCAGGCTCTGGCCCTGGTGGATGTCACTGTACTCGACCACCTGGTGGTCGGACGGGGACAAAGTTGCTCCTTTGCCGAACGTGGTTGGCTCTGAAAGCCGATCCCGTCGGCGTCGATCGCTTGATCTTTATCAGGCGATCTTGTATAAAATGCGCCCTTCGTGTGCCTCGGGCGACGGCCATACGAGGCACAGTGATAGCTCGAGCAAAGTTTTGGAGACTGAAATGTCTAAAGTATGTCAAGTTACTGGCAAGCGCCCGGTAACCGGGAACAACCGTTCCCACGCTAACAACGCTACCAAGCGTCGTTTCCTGCCTAACCTGCAAACCCACCGTTTCTGGGTTGAAGGTGAAAAGCGTATCGTTAAGCTGCGTGTTTCCACCAAGGGCATGCGCATTATCGACAAGAAGGGCATCGAAGCTGTTCTGACCGAACTGCGCTCCCGCGGCGAAAAGATTTAAGGAGCTGAACGATGGCTAAGAAAGGCATCCGTGAGAAGATCCGTCTGGTTTCCTCTGCAGGTACTGGTCACTTCTACACCACCGACAAGAACAAGCGTAACATGCCGGAAAAATTCGAGATCAAGAAGTTAGATCCGACCATCCGTCAGCACGTTATGTACAAAGAAGCCAAGATCAAGTAATTGATTTTTGCCTCTTGCGAAAACCCGGCTCCGGCCGGGTTTTTCATTTTCAGCGTCTGGCCGGTTTTCCCGTCTCGCTCATGAAAATGAGAATTGTTTGCATTTGGTGGGTGGGTTGAGTATGGTGTCCCTGTGATGACGTTATGGCTCATCGCATCCCTGCAAAGCTCACACAGTTTCAGCCTTCCAGATTGGAAGGCTGTTTTTTTAAGTGGCTGACAATCTTGCCGATAACAAGTTGAATGGAGTGAAGGCTCGCCAAGGGGCGACGGAGGCAGGCATGGCAAGATCGCGCAGAACCTACAATAACTGGCTGATATTTTTGGTGATCGGTGCCGGCGCTTTGCTGTACTCCACCGGCCGGGTAACCTCGCCCTCCGGCAACAGCCATCCTCTGCTGCCTGAGTCGGTGGGGATTGAGGCGCTGGTCTTTGCCCACCTGGTGATCCGTCCTGACGCCGGTCAGATCCGCTCCAGCCCACCCTATCCGGAAGCGTCCCTGCGTGCCCTGCTGGCGGCCTGGCAGAGCGCCCGGCTGGTGCCGATAGCGGAGCCGGAGCCCAGGCCCACTTCGCCGATCCAGGTGGACGTCTACCTGGATGATGGTTCTGCGCCACAAACCGCGCTACTGTACCCCCAACAAGGGGCGGTCAAGATGTTGGGCCAGCCCCAGTGGTGGCGGTTGGTGAACCAGGAGGTGTCGCTCCTGCTGCCTCCGGAGCCGCCCTCAGAATCCCCCGCGCAATAAGGAGAGTTCATGCCGGAATTGCCCGAGGTGGAGGTGACCCGACGCGGCATCGCTCCCCACCTGGAAGGACGGGCTGTCACGGAAGTGATCGTTCGTAACCCCAATCTGCGCTGGCCGGTGGATCCCCGGATCCAGCAGCTGGCGGGTCAGCCGATCCGCAGTGTTCGCCGCCGCGCCAAATACCTGTTGCTGGAGACCGACGCCGGTGTGCTGATCCTGCACCTGGGGATGTCGGGCAGCCTGCGGGTGCTCTCTCCCGCCCCGGCGCCGGGCAAGCACGATCATCTGGACCTGGTGCTGGACAGTGGCGCCGTGCTGCGCCTGAACGACCCCCGCCGGTTTGGGGCGGCGATCTGGTGGCAACTACCGCTCGATGCCCAGCCGTTGTTGAACCGGTTGGGGCCGGAGCCCCTGACCCTGGCGTTTAATGCCGCGCATCTGGCGACCGCGCTCAAGGGCAAAACCGGCCCCATCAAGACCGCACTGATGGACAATCACGTGGTGGTGGGGGTGGGGAACATCTACGCCAACGAAGCGCTGTTCGCGGCCGGGATCCACCCTAAAACGGCGGCGGGCAAGATCAGCAAGGCCCGTCTTGAACGCCTGGTGGAGGAGGTGAAGGCGGTGCTGACCCGGGCGATTGAACAGGGCGGCACCACCCTCAAGGACTTCACCCAGGCCGATGGCAAGCCCGGGTATTTCGTTCAGCAGCTCAACGTCTATGGCCGGGGCGGCATGCCCTGTGTGCGATGTGGGGCGGAGCTGAAGATGATCAAGCTGGGGCAGCGGGCCACGGTGTATTGCGGCCACTGCCAGCGCTGATCAGCGGTTGGCCAGGGCCTCCTTCAGCGCTTTCTGAACCGCCGGCGGCAGGAACTCGGTCACGTTGCCGCCGTGCAGGGCCACCTCTTTGACCAGCGTGGAGGAGATGAAAGAGTTCTCTTCGGACGGGGTCAGAAACACGCTTTCCAATTCCGGATTCAGGCGGCGGTTCATGTTGGCCAGCTGGAACTCGTACTCGAAATCGGACACCGCCCGCAGCCCGCGGATCAGCACCCGGGCGTTTTGCTGTCGGGCAAAATCGGCCAGCAGGCCGGAAAAGCCCACCACCTCAACATTGCCCAGTTCCGCCACGACGGCTTTCACCAGTGCGACCCGCTGCTCCAGGCTGAACAGGGGGCGCTTGGACGGGCTGGCGGCGATGCCGACAATCACGCGATCAAACATGCGGCTGGCCCGCTGGATCAGGTCCAGATGACCGTTGGTGATGGGGTCGAAAGTACCCGGATAGATGGCGGTTTGGCTCATTGTTGTGGTGTCACTGACGAAAAAACTTAGGGGCTAGTGTATCCAGACAAGGCGTCAGAGCCCAGCGTGTCTTCCGTTTCGTGCCAAAGCATCGCCACCGCTTTACCACACTGATTTTCCGGCTGTACCCGGGGGACCCGGGTGAGTGACAGCACCGCCTGGGTCAGCGCCTGCCGGGTCAGCGTGCAGCTTTCCATACCGGCGCGCCGGGCCGAGCGGTAGAGGGGACTTGGTCGCTCGGCAAGGGCGAGGGTGGGACGACGGGCGTGGGCCGAAGCGAGCAGGCGGTGCCAGCTGTCACTGATGACGCCCCGGGCGATGTTCAGGTGCTGGGTCAGCTGCCGCTCGTCGTCGCCGGCCAGCGTTATTACGCCCCGCAGGGCAGGGGGGGGCGTGCCGCGCATCCACAGGTAGGTGGGACACTGGCGCTGTATGGTGACCACCTGGGCCACTTCGCTGACCAGCTCACGTTGCGCCGGACTGAGGCGGTTGCTGAGGGCGAACAGGTAACCGGGCTCCAATTCCGGATCCGGGGCAACCTCCGGCATCCATAACGCGAACCGCTCCGGGTGGGGGCGATGCCACAGGGTTGCCCGCAGCCAGTCCACCAGACTCAGCTTGCAGGCATCGAGGATCCAGATGTCGTCCACCGCCTGCCGCCTTGCCAGCCCGGCGAGTTGGTGTGGCAGCAGGGTCAGGATCACCCGGGCACCGGCCAGGGGCCAGGTGTCCGGCAACGGGCAGTGGCTGATCACCACGGTGCCGGGGTGCTGGGCCAGGAAGGCCGGTATCGACTTGAAGGCGATCTGGTCCGGGCGTTGCTGGTAGCCCGCCCAGTGCACTGCCACTTTGCCCTCCAGCAGGGTGGCGAGGGCCAGATAGTTGAGCAGCAGCGCCTCCTCCTGCTGGCCGGCGGGGGGAATAAGCAGCACCGTCCGGGAGGGTGAGTGCCGTGGTAAGTGGCCGCTTTTCATGGTGTGTTCGTTTGCTGTCGCGGCATGCATCGTCATTAGGGTGATCCCTTAACCTGTTGAGCGTATTTCATACCTGATACAATTACGCCATTGGCCCATGAGGCTGTTCGCTCGCCCATTTCAGCGCCGCCGGACTTCGCGTAACAGACTGCACCAGACATCTTGTCGTTGCTCCTCTCTGATTAACGTTAGCCCATTATGGTGACGCCTTGCGATGACGGCAGGTTAAACCCTTTGGAGTACAGATGCTGAACCACAAATCTATCCTCATCACCGGTGGAACCGGCTCTTTTGGTAAGAAGTTTATTGAGACCATTTTGGAGCGCTATCCCCAGGTTAAGAAGATCATCATCTTCTCCCGGGATGAACTGAAGCAGTACGAGCTTAAGCAGAAATACCCGGCCAAAGCGTTTCCGATGCTGCGCTTCTTTATCGGCGATGTGCGTGACCGTGAGCGCATGGTCCAGGCGTGCGAAGGGGTGGACGTGATCATTCACGCGGCCGCCATCAAGCAGGTCGATACCGCGGAATACAACCCGACCGAGTGCATCCGCACCAACGTTGATGGCGCCGAGAACGTGATCAACGCGGCGTTGCAGTGCGGCGTGAAAGACGTGGTGGCCCTGTCCACCGACAAGGCCTGCGCCCCGATCAACCTGTACGGCGCCACCAAGCTGGCTTCCGACAAGCTGTTCACCGCCGCCAACAACATCAAGGGCTCGAAAGACGTCCGCTTCTCCGTGGTGCGTTACGGCAACGTGATGGGCTCCCGCGGTTCCGTGATCCCCTTCTTCCTGAGCAAGCGTGAGGACGGCGTGCTGCCGATCACCCACGAGGAGATGACCCGTTTCAACATCTCCTTGCAGGACGGGGTGGACCTGGTGATGTTTGCCCTGGGTCACCACCTGGGCGGCGAGATCTTCATTCCGAAGATCCCCTCCTACAAGATCATGGACGTGGCCAAAGCCGTGGCGCCCGAGGCGGAAACTCGCATCGTGGGCATCCGCCCGGGTGAGAAACTGCACGAAGAGATGATCACCGATACCGACTCCCTCAACACCATCGATCTCGGCGACTACTACGCCATTCTGCCCTCGGTGTCGTTCACCTATACCGAGCAGGAATACCTGGATCACCACAAAGCCAGCAAAGTGCCGTTCGGTTTCAAATACAACTCCGGCACCAACACCGAGTGGGAAACCGTTGAAAGCCTGCGTGACCTGATCCGCGAGCACGTTGATCCGAACTTTGAAGTGTGAGGCGGCGGTGATCCCCTACGGCAAACAAGAGATCACTCAGGACGACATCGATGCGGTGGTGTCGGTCCTGAAATCCGATTTCCTGACTCAGGGGCCGCAAGTGCCGGCCTTTGAGCGGACCCTGACGGACTTTACCGGCGCCAAACACGCCCTGGCGGTTAACAGCGCCACCTCGGCGCTGCACATCGCCTGCCTGGCCCTGGGGCTGGGGCAGGGCGACTGGCTCTGGACCACACCGGTGACCTTTGTTGCCTCCGCCAACTGCGGTTTGTACTGCGGGGCGCAGGTGGACTTTGTCGACATCGACCCGCGCACCTACAACCTCTGCCCCGAAGCCCTGGCCAGCAAGCTGGCCGAGGCCGAAGCGGCAGGGCGTCTGCCCAAGGTGCTGGTGGCGGTGCATCTGTGCGGTCAGCCCTGTGACATGGCGGCCATCCACAGCCTGTGTCAGCGTTACGGTGTCAAAGTGATCGAGGACGCCTCCCACGCCATCGGCGGCCGCTACCAGGGTGAGCCCATCGGCAACGGTCGGTACAGTGACATCACGGTGTTCAGCTTCCACCCGGTGAAGATCGTCACCACGGCGGAAGGCGGCGCGGCGTTGACCAATGACGACGAACTGGCGGCCAAGATGGCGCTTTATCGCAGTCATGGCATCACCCGCGATGAAGCCCTGATGACCGAACCCTCCCACGGTGGCTGGTACTATCAGCAGGTCGACCTCGGCTACAACTACCGGATGACCGAGCTGCAGGCGGCGCTGGGCGTCAGCCAGATGGCCCGCCTGGAGGACTTTGTCTCCGCCCGTCATGCCCTGGCCCGCCGTTACGATGCGCTGCTTGCGGACCTGCCCGTGGTGGTGCCCTACCAGCATCCGGACAGCTATTCCGGCCTTCACCTTTACGTGATCCGCCTGAAGCTGGACGCCATTTCGCCCTCTCACGGTGACGTGTTTGCCCAGTTGCGGGAGCGGGGCATCGGCGTGAACCTGCACTACATCCCGGTTCACACCCAGCCTTACTACCGGGCCATGGGATTCAAAGACGGCGACTTCCCGCAGGCGGAGGCGTATTACGCCGAGGCGATCTCGCTGCCGATGTTCCACACCATGACCGAAGCGCAACAGGACACTGTGGTGGCCACATTGCGTGACATTCTGGGAGCCTGAGATGCGTCTCGCGGTGATTCCTGCCCGGGGCGGCAGCAAGCGGATCCCCCGGAAGAACATCAAGCCGTTTCACGGCAAACCGATGATCGGCTGGTCCATCGAAGCCGCCCGCGAGTCGGGCTGCTTTGATCGCATCATTGTCAGCACCGACGACGCCGAGATCGCCGATGTCGCCCGCCAGTACGGTGCCGACGTGCCCTTTGTACGCCCGCCCGAACTGTCGGACGATTACGCCACCACGGTGGACGTGATCCGCCATGCGGTGAACTGGTGTGCGGCGCAGGGCGAGGCCCCGACGCTGGTGTGTTGCCTCTACGCCACTGCCCCCTTTGTGCAGGCGCAGGATCTGCGCCGCGGACTGACGCTGATGGCGGAGTCCGATTGCCAGTACGCCTTTACGGCGACCAGCTTTCCGTTCCCTATCCAGCGGGCTCTGAAGGTTAATGAGGCCGGCGAGGTCGCGATGTTCCAGCCGGAACATCTGCTGACCCGCTCCCAGGATCTGGAAGAGGCCTACCACGACGCCGGCCAGTTCTACTGGGGCCGTGCTGACGCCTGGCAACAGGGCAATCCGCTGTTCGGCGCCGCCTCCCGGCTGATCCTGCTGCCCCGTCATCGGGTGCAGGACATCGATACGCCGGAAGACTGGGTTCGGGCGGAGCGGCTGTTCCAACTGATGCTGGAGCGTGAGGCGTGACAAGGACGGTACTGTTCCGGGTGGACGCTTCCACCCAGATGGGGACGGGGCACGTCTATCGTTGCCTCACCCTGGCCGGAGCCCTTCAGGCAGCGGGATACCGCTGCCATTTTGTTTGCCGGGCACTGCCGGGGCATCTGGCGGCCTTCATTACGGCGCAGCAGTACGAGGTGACGCTGCTGCCGTCCCGGTCCGTGCCGGTAGACCCGGCGGAGCGACAGCCCTACCAGCAGTGGCTCGGCGCCCCCTGGCACACCGATGCGGACCAGACCCTGAGCGTAATCCAGCGGGTGCTGGGCGGTTCGGTGGATCTGCTGGTGGTGGACCACTATGGCCTGGACGCCCGCTGGCACCAGGTATTGCGACCGGCGGCAGGACGGATCCTGGTGCTGGATGATCTGGCGGATCGCCCGCTGGACGCCGACTGGGTGCTGGACCAGACCCATGGCCGTGCGCCGTCCGACTACCATCGGTGGCTCTCCCGCTCCGACACCCGGATCCTCGCGGGCGCCCGCTACGCGCTGTTGCGGCCGGAGTTTGCCCAGTGGCGTGGCACCGCACTGCGACGTCGGCAGGCGGCGGTTGAGACGCCCCGGCTGCTGATCACGCTGGGTGGGGCCGATCCGGAAAACCTCAGCGCCCGATTGCTGGCGTCGTTGGCCCAGGCCTTCGACCACGCCACCCTGAGCGTGGACCTGGTGATTGGCGCGAGCAACCCGCACAGCGCCAGCCTGCGCGAGTGCGTGGCCGCGATGCCGTTTGAGACCCGCCTGCACGTGGCCACGCCGAAGATGGCGGAGCTGATGGTGGAGGCGGATCTGGCCATTGGCGCCGCTGGCACCACCAGCTGGGAGCGCTGCGTCCTGGGACTGCCGACCCTGACCCTCTGCCTGGCGGATAACCAGCGGGAAGTGCTGGCCAACCTCGCGCAAGCGGGGGCGATTCAGAGCCTGCCCCTTGAAGCGGTCTCCTCACCAGAGGGGCTTAAGCACGCCATCGAAACGGGCCTGGCCCAGCGCCATTCGATGACCGAAGCGGCGGCCCGCATCACCGATGGCCTCGGCATCAAGCGAGTAATGATGGCGCTGCTGGAGGAGCCGATCCGCGACGGCCGTGCTCTGACGGTAAGGCTGGCGCAGGAGGATGATTGCCGCACCCTCTTCGAGTGGCAATGCGCCCCCCAGACCCGGGCATTTGCCCGAAACCCTCAGGCTCCGTCCTGGGAAGGGCATCAAAACTGGTATCGTAACAAGCTGGCGGATCCGGATGCGCTGCTGGCGTTTATGGTGCTGGGGGAGACGCCGGTCGGCATGCTGAGACTGGATCCGGTTGCCGGCACCGACTACGACGAGATCTCCGTATTGGTCTCACCCGAACACTACCGCCTGGGCATTGCCGAGGCGGGACTGAAGCTGCTGCGTCGGCTGTACCCGGAGCGCCACCTGCTGGCGACGGTGCTGGCTGGCAACCAGGCTTCCCATGGGCTGTTTCAACGTCTGGGCTACGAGCCCATCGGCCCCGAACAGTATCGACTTTTGCCTCAGGACTGAATTGCATGAAAACCGTCCACATTGATGGCCGTGCCATCGGCCCCGGCCACAAGCCTTACATCATTGCCGAGTTGTCCGCCAACCATAACGGCGACATCAACCGGGCGTTCGAGATCATGGAAGCGGCCAAGCGTGCCGGTGCAGACGCCATTAAGCTGCAAACCTACAGCGCCGACACCATCACCATCGACTGTGACAGTGAAGACTTCCAGATCCACGGTGGTCTGTGGGATGGCCGCACCCTGCATGAACTCTATCAGTGGGCACAGATGCCCTGGGAGTGGCACAAGCCGCTGTTTGATAAGGCCAAAGAGCTGGGCATCACCATCTTCAGCTCCCCCTTTGACTTTACCGCGGTGGACCTGCTGGAATCCCTCGGCGCGCCCGCCTACAAGATCGCCTCCTTTGAAGCCATCGACATCCCCCTGATCAAGTACGTTGCCAGGACCGGCAAGCCGATGATCATCTCCACCGGCATGGCCAATCAGGAAGAGATCGCGGAAGCGGTGGCGGCGGCCCGGGAGGGCGGTTGTCAGGAGCTGATCCTGCTGCAGTGTGTCAGTGGTTATCCGGCCCCGGCGGAAGAGTACAACCTGGCGACCATTCCGGACCTGGCCAAACGCTTTGACGTGGTGGCCGGCCTCTCCGACCACACCATCGACAACACCACCGCCATCGCCTCTGTGGCGCTGGGCGCGGCGCTGATCGAAAAACACGTTACCCTGGATCGCAATGGCGGTGGTCCGGACGACAGCTTCTCCCTGGAGCCGGCGGAGCTGAAGCACCTGTGCGACAGCACCAAAACCGCCTGGCAGGCACTGGGCGGCGCCAACTACGAGCGCACCGCCAGTGAGCGCGGCAACGCCAAATTCCGTCGTTCCCTCTATGTGGTGGCCGATGTGAAGGCGGGTGAGCCGCTCACCCCTGACAACGTGAAAAGCATCCGTCCGGGCTTTGGGCTGCCGCCGAAGCACTACGAAGCGGCTCTGGGTCGCGTGGCCAAAGTGGACATCGCCCGGGGTACGCCCCTGAGCTGGTCACTGCTGGCTGAGTAACGGATTTTACGGTCGGCCATCGGCCCGCATTATCGGAACAAGAGTTCATGACAGAGAAAGTCGTCCCCGGGTTAAGCCGCTGGGACAATATCAAAGAGACCGCGCTTCGGCTGGCGGCTTCCGGTTACATTCCGGGCCGTTGGTTTAACCCGTCGCTGCCAAAGCAGAGTGAACTGACGCCTGCCCAGGGGCCGATCACTCTGGAGATCGTCAGCCACTGCTGGAAGTACTCCGAGTTTCAGCTGTACCAGTTGAGCTCGCTGGTGAACCACGCGCCGAAAGCGCTCAAGGTGGTGCACACCGTGTTTTACTCCGAAGAGGATGAAGACACGGTGCGTTTGCTCGATTTCTTCCGCCCCATGGTGGTGGAGAACGTCACCTGGAACTTCCAGGCGATGCCGAAGGAGGAGCTGTTCCGACGCGCCATCGGGCGCAACCGGGCCGCCAAGGCAACCCAGGCGGACTGGGTCTGGTTTACCGACTGTGACGTGGTGTTCCACGACGGCGCGCTGGATACCCTGGCGAAGCAACTGGAGGGGCGCCAGGAGTACCTGGTCTACCCGCAACAGATGCTGGCGACCGACCTGCTGCCCAAGGATGACCCGCTGATCCTGGAGGCCAAGCGCCACCCCCGTCTGATGGAGCTGGATCTGACGCGCTTCTCCGTGCGCAAGTTCAGCCGCGCCACCGGGCCGATCCAGATTGCTCACGGCGACGTCGCCCGGGCCTGCGGTTACTGCCAGGACCTGAAGGTGTACCAGAAGCCGATGCCACGCTGGAGCAAGTGCTACGAAGATCGCGCCTTCCGCTGGCTGCTCGGCACCCAGGGGACGCCGATCACCGTCCCCAACGTGCTCTTTATCCGCCACGCGGAAAAGGGGCGCTATCAGGAGGGCAGCCAGCTCTCCCTGCTGCGCAAAACCATCCGCCGGGTCAAATCGGCGTTGATTGGAAGATAAAAAAAGCCGCCCACAGGGCGGCTTTTTTTATCGGTGAGCCGGTTTACCGGTATCCAGTGTGGTGTCCAGCGCCCGGCGCCAGGCGTCCATGTCGTTGCCCCAGTCGGCAATGGCCTGATTCATTTCCCGCTCCACCAGCTTGAGTGGGCGGCAGTGGGTTTCGAAGCCCGAACCGGCGGTGGATTGCACGGACAACAGCGTCACCGGTGCATTGGCCCCGAGGATGACCGCTTCGATCGGCACCCGTGGGTCCAGCGTACCGCCCGGGCAGTTCAGGTGGGCGTACTCCTCGGGCGTTTCCCGTGGGTGGATCTTGAGAATGGTGTGGTAGCCGCGCTCCGCCAGACGGGAGGCCAATGCCTCAAACACCTTTTTCTTCAGCGCCTTGGAGCCTGCCTCCAGGCGCTCCAGCGGCTGGGTCAGCAGAACGATGTTGCGCTCTTCGACGCTGAGGCTGTTGCGGATGCCAAAGAACTGCGCCAGGCGCTCAGGCTGACTCAGGTCCAAAAAGTCGATCAGCCGGCCTTTGTGTCGGATCGCTCCGGGCAGGGCATCGGGACGCAGAGCCAGAATGTGGCGGCACTTGGCGCCTTCACCAAAGACGCGAACTTCCGGCAGCCCCTGCCAGCGCCGCAGGCGTCGTTTCATTCCGGACAGGCGGCGTTCGAGGTAGTTGCCTTCGCCGTCCTCAATCAGGTCAAACTCGGGGAACAGCTGAACGAACAACCGGGCGATGGGGTTGCGGTCATGGAAGATCAGCAGGTGCCGCATTGGTGCCTCCAGCAGGGTCGTGCCCAGGCCGGGACTGAAGCGGTTCAGGTGCTGGCAGAAGCGGCGCTCGAGCCAGGAAGAGGCCTGGTTGGCGCGGGCGTTTCTCAGGCGCATCCACGCCCCCCAGGGGCGGTACGCCAGCTGGTCTTTCATCGCCCGCCAGGAGAGAAAGTGCAGGGTGACGTGCCCCGGCAGGGCATCCGGTTGCCATTTGGCCCGATCCTGGTCCAGGTGCCGGCTGAAGAACAGCAACTGGGCGGGCGTGTCCGGTCGGGACTGGGCGCGCAGGATGGCGAAGAGCAGATGTCGGGGCGTGGTGCAGATGTAGAAGTCCAAGCTGACTCCGGGATCGGGAGAAACAGGGGAAGAATAGTAAGGGATCTGGGCAGTTGAGCCAATCCGTTGACCCGTTTCCCCAAGCCGGCTCCGCCGGTACAATCGTCCCACTCAGTCCAATGGCCCAGGCTTATGCACCGCTACCTTTTCTACATCGAACAGCCGTACTCCTTCTCCATCTTGCGTCCGCTGCAGGCGGCGATCCTGGCCCAGGGGGGGGAGGTGCGCTGGTTTCTTAAAGGGGACAGGGTCAAACACGCGTCCCTGGCCGCCGACGAGGTGGCGTTGATGAGCGTGGCCGAAGTGCAGGCCTACGACCCCAGGGCGGTGTTTGTGCCGGGGAACGTGGTGCCCGATTTCTTTCCCGGGGTGAAGGTGCAGGTGTTCCACGGCCTCGAATGGAAGAAAAAGGGCCATTTCCGCATCCGGGGCTTCTTCGATCTCTACTGCACCCACGGGCCCATCACCACGGCGCGGTTTCGCGCGCTGGCCAAACAGCACGGTAACCACTTCGAGGTGATTGAAACCGGCTGGCCCAAGATGGACCCCTACCTCGGTGGTGCCGCACGACCGCCCTCCACGCCGGCTACCGTGGTGTATGCCCCGACGTTCTCGCCGGCGCTGACCTCGGTGCCGGATCTGTTCGCCCCCATCAAGGCCCTCAGTGAACAGGGGGCCTACCGCTTTGTGGTGAAGTTTCACCCCAAGATGGACCCGCAGTGGGTTGCCCGCTACCGGGCCATTGCCGGCCCCAACCTGGTGGTCAGCGAGGAAGGGGATCTGCTCAAGGTGTTTGGTGAAGGGGATCTGGTGCTCTCCGACACCTCCAGTGCGGTGACCGAAGCGCTGATGATGGGCAAGGTGGTGGTGACCTACCGCAACAGTCAGCCGCAGCCCTGCCTGCTGGATTTCTCCGAAGCGGACCAGCTCGCCGCACAACTGGCCCGGGGGCAGTCACCACAACCCGGCTTGCTGGCGGCGATCCGGGCCTACCTGGACCAGGTGCACCCCCGTCTGGACGGGGGCGCCAGTCAACGGGTGCTGGCGGCGGTGGAGCAGGTAATTGCACAAGGCGTGCGGCCCAAGCCGTGGAATCTGCTGCGCAAATTCAAGATCCGTCGGGCCCTGGGCTACTACCGCTGGCGCTGAGGCGGTAGGCTATAGCCAGCCCTTTTCTGACCGAGCCCAAGCCATGCGCATCATCACTTTTGGCACCTTCGATATGTTTCACGTCGGCCACCTCAATATTCTGGAGCGTGCCCGGGCGATGGGGGACAGTTTGGTGGTGGGGGTGTCCTCGGACGCCCTGAACTTTGCCAAGAAGGGCCGTTACCCCATCTGCAACCAGAACGACCGCATGCGGATCCTGGCGGCGCTGTCCTGCGTGGATGCGGTGTTTGTCGAGGAGTCGCTGGAGCAGAAAGCGGAGTACATTCAGGCCCACGGCGCCGACTGTCTGGTGATGGGAGACGACTGGGTGGGCAAGTTTGACCACCTGAAGCCGCTTTGCCAGGTGCACTACCTGCCGCGCACGCCGGCGATCTCCACCACTGAGCTGATCGAGGTGGTCCGCTCAACCCCCTCCCGTTAACCGAGCTGCGCCGCCAGTTCCCGGTAGAGGGCCAGCGTGGCCTCCACCCCCTGTTCCACATTGAACCGTTCCATCACCCGTTGCCGGGCGGCGGCGCCAAACTGCGCGGTCAGCGCCGGGTCCTGGTAGAGCCGGTAGATGGCGTCTGCCAGCGCCCGGGCATCGCCGGGCGGCACGATCAACCCGGTTTCCCCGTGAGCCACCAGCTCCGCATTGCCCCCGGTGTCGGACATCACCGCCGGGGTGCCGTAGGAGTTGGCTTCCAGAATC
The DNA here is from genome assembly GCA_964632645.1 of uncultured Ferrimonas sp. Classification (GTDB taxonomy): domain Bacteria; phylum Pseudomonadota; class Gammaproteobacteria; order Enterobacterales; family Shewanellaceae; genus Ferrimonas. Next base: position 16,608 of record CAZWED010000025.1, read on the forward strand.
GCCCGACACAGCCCCTCCCGTTTGAGGGTGGGCAACACCGCCAGATCACTGGCGGCGGCCACTTCGGGGGCGTCATTGCGCCAGCCCATGGGGTGGATCTGTCCCGGACAGCCGCTCTCGGCAATCATCTTCCGGATCTTCGGGTTGTTGGGGTCGGCCCCCACCAGCAGCAGGTGGATGCGGTGACCCTCAGGCCAGTGGTGGGTGGCGTCCATCAGCACCTGCAGCCCTTTCCTGGGGCGCAGGTTGGCCACCAGTGAGACGGTAAAGGCGTTGTCGGGCAGGCCGAGCTCGCCCAGATCGGCGGGCGGATTCTGATACCAGCTCTGGTCGTGGCCTTTGTAGATGGTGGTCAGCCGCTGCGCCGGCCGGGAAACGTGACGGGCCAGATCCTGCTCCACCGCCCTGGCGACACAGACAATCTTGTCGATGCGGGGGTGCAGCATGGAGAGGTAGCTGGAGGGGTCCAGCCGCCGGATGTTGCCGGTTTGCCCGCGGTAGGCGATCACCTTGACCGGCAGGCCGATGGCGGCAGTGGCGCCATTGCTGACCGGCGTGTTGGAAAACAGGTGCAGGATCTGGATGCGTCGGTCCCGGATCACCCGGCGGATGTGGCGGATGGCGCTGAGCGAGAGCTTACGCTCCAGCGGCTGGGTGATCACCTCAATGCCCCGTTCGCGATAAAACCCCTCCAGGATGCTGCCCGGATTGCACATCACCGTCACCGTGACCTCCCCACTCTGATGCAGGGCTGCCACCTGGGCGGCTTCGGGCCGGATGGGGTTGATGTTGGCGCGGTATTCCCGCTCGATAACGAGAGCACGGATGGGGGTCATGAGCTGCCTTATGCGAAATGCCAGGGCAACAACATACCTCTTGTAAGCTGTTCGTAACCAGAACAAAAACGGGGATCGCCTGGCGATCCCCGTGATTCATGCAGCGTTTGTCGATTACGCCGGGTAGAAACTCCGGTACCAGTCGGCAAAGCGCTGCAGGCCATCGGCCAGTGAGGTGTCCGGGCTGAAGCCCACCGCCTGGCGCAGATTCTCAGTGTCGGCGTAGGTGGTGTACACGTCACCGGGCTGCATCGGCATCAGGTTCAGTTCGGCTTTGACGCCCAGAGCCTGTTCCAGAGTCTGGATAAAGGTCAGCAGCTCAACCGGCTGGTGGTTGCCGATGTTGTAGAGGGCGTAGGGCGCGGTGGAGCGATCCGGACGGTTGCAATCGCGCTCGGGATCGGCGGTCGGAATGTC
>CAZWED010000026.1:0-17678 GCA_964632645.1 uncultured Ferrimonas sp.
TGAGTAATCAACGGTTGCACTAAACCAGAAAAGGGCGCCATTTGGCGCCCTTTTTCTTTTCTTACTGTTTTCCCCTCATTAATCCTCATATCCACCCGGCCCTTCCTGACTTTTTGGCTACGCTTAAATCTCCTCTTTCAGTGTCTGAGATCGGGTTTAGGGGCGGTATCCAGTGGAAAGGACGGACGATGATCAAGCGGTTGAATCCGCAGTAATCCAACACCCAAGTCAACGCTGTCGTGTCTCTGTTCTGCTCGCCTCATTGGGGCGGCCGAGTTTGTTGACGGCACTCAACTCCATTTTCGATAACCCGGCCATCCCCTACGAGGTGGTGCTGGTCATTGACGATCCCGATGTGTCGCCGGAGCGCCTGCTCAGCACGGTTCTGCCGAGCAACCGGGAGAAGGTCAGGGTCTTTCAGAACCCGGAGAACCTCGGGTTAACGCGCTCGCTGAATCGGGGACTGGCAGAGTGCAGGGGGGACATCATCGCCCGCCTGGACGACGACGACCGTTTTGGCGCCAGCCGCCTGCCACGGGTGGTGGAACTGTTTGATGCCCATCCCGATGTGGATGTGATCCTCAGCGATACCCGCGTAACCGACGGGGATCGGCAATACCGGTTGTCGGTGCCTCCCCAGCATGAGGCGATCCAGGCGGCCCTGCAGCGTCGCAATGTGCTGGTTCATTCCGCCTTCAACATTCGCCGTTCGGCGCTGCAACGGGTCGGAGGCTATAACGACGCCTTTCGTTATGCCCAGGACTATGAACTGTACCTTCGACTGCTGCGCGCCGGCACCCGCTTTATGGGGGTCAACGAGGCCCTGGCCGAGCGCAACGAGGAGGAGGGCACGATCACCGTCAGCCGCCGTCAGCATCAGGCCCTCTTTTCGCTTTCCGCGCTCTGCCTGCATCACGCCTCCGTCTGGCGGGGTGAAGGGGAGCAGGTTCAGGCGATCTGTGCCGCGTTTGCCCGCTTTGTGGCACCTCAGGCATTGCGGCGTGGGGTTCGTTGGTTTCGCGCTGTCGCCAAGGGGGGAAGGGCATGACAACGGGCAATACGGTGGTGGTGATCTTCTCCTACGGGATGTCGGCGACGCGCTGGAAAGCGATGGGGATTCTGTCGAAAGAGAAGGTGATCTTCGAGGCTTATCTGGCCTCCGGGCTGGCTGAGCGGGTGTATTGGTTTACCTATCACCCTGACGACCCGCAGCTGGTGGAGGAGGAGCAGCGGGCCGGACGCCTGCATCCGGGGATCCGGGTGCTGCCGGCGCCGGCGTGGGCTAAGCGCTCTGTCGGCAAGTTGGCTTACTCCCTGATTGGCCCCTGGCTTCAGCGCGACGCTTTCAACCAGGCCACGGCGATGATCAATCACCAGACCAGCGGATGCTGGACGGGACTGATGGCGCGGTTGCTGCTCGGCGGCCGGTTCGTTTACCGCTATGGCCACTCTCTGTGGCGTCGCCACCTGGATCGCAAGCAATACGCGCGGCTGGCGTTCTCCTGGCCGCTGGACCGACTGGCGCTGGCCTGTTCCGATCATGCACTGGTGTGCACACAAAGCGATTACCGGGCCACCTCCCGGGCCCCCCACATCAGCCATTGCCCCAACTTCGTTGAGATCGGCAGCACCGCCACAGATGCGCCGCCCCCCTCACAACGGCCCGAGCGGGGGGTTTACGTCGGACGTCTGATGTCATTCAAAAACCTGTTTGCGCTGATTGAGGCTTGTGCGGCGCGTCAGTTGCCCCTCGATCTCTACGGTGATGGCCCACTGCGGCAAGAGCTGGAGGCCTACGCCGGGTCGATCGGCGCGGAGTGTCGCTTCCTGGGGGTGCGGCCCAATGAGGAGGTTCGCGCCGCGCTGACCGGCTATCGCTGGTTCTTCCTCGTTAGCCACTACGAAGCGATGCCTAAGGCACTGCTGGAGGGGATGGCGGCGGGGTGCGTTTGTGTCGCGGCGCCCAATTACGGCTGTGCCGAGGTGGTTGAGGATGGCGTCGATGGCGTACTCAGTGCGGATTGGAGCGCGGCGGCGATCCTCGAAGCGATGGTCCGGGCCAGCCACGGTGACATTGATGCGCTTGGGCGGCAGGCAATGAATAAGGTGCAGGAGCAGTACTCGCTGGAGCGGATTCTGACGCTGCATCGCCAGGCGTTGTTGGGGAGCGCGTCATGAATCCCGCATTGGCGATGCCGAGAACCCGGCCTTTGCTCCTCACCGGATTGGGGATCTTCCTGCTGTTCTGGCTGCTCGCGGTGACCATGGTCAAGCTGGAAGTGGGATTGCCGGTTCGAGTTCTGGTGCTGATGGTCGGGCTGGGTTGGTTTGTGCTGATGTTCCGGGTGCCCTGGCGGGCCCTGATGACAGACAACCCCCACCTTAACGCGCTGGGTGCAATTGCGCTGGTGGGGATACTGACCACGCTCTGGGGCACCCTCGACTGGGCCAGCACCTTGCTGATGGTGGTGAAGTGGACTCTGCAGCCGGCTCTGGCTTTCGCCTTTACCCTGTTGGTGTGCCACCTCTACGGCCCCCGTCCGGTGGTGCTGATCTTTTTCGGTGTTGTGGCACTGACCTCAATGGTGGCGGTGCTGCAGGGGCTGGAGTTTCAGCCGGCCTGGGATCTGAAGTACCACTTTGAGCAGTGGCAGGGGCTGGACAGGGCGCAGATCTTTGCCATTGAGCAGGAGTCCGGCGATGGCGCCTTTCAGGATCAATACCGTTCCCGGGGGCTCTCCTATTCGCCAATTCACCTGGGATACCAGATCACCCTGGTGGTGGGCCTGCTGTACTACGCGGCCGTCAGCGCCCCCCGGCTCAATCCCCTGTCCCCCTTCTGGACCCGCTGTCTGCTGGCGCTGCTGATTGCGGCGGCGATCTTCTCCGGCACCCGCTCCACCATCGGGGGCATCGCCTTCCTGTTGCCACTGCATTACCTCTTTTGCCACCAGAGGCGGGGGTTGGCGGTGGTGCTGGCGCTCCTGTTTATGGTGCTGGTGCCCCTGCTGTTTGTGCTGGCCTCAGAGCTCTTTGACCTGAGGATCTTCAGCACCTCGGATTCCAGTATGCATGCCCGGGTGCCCCTCACCCTGCTGGGGTTCCAGTTGTTCTGGGACAACCCCCTGGGGCATGGCTGGCTGATCGAAGCGAGTGATCTGGCCGATGATTACTGGCACCAGCTCTACCACATCAACAACGCCGAAGTGGTGGTGTACCGCGGGATCCATAACCACGCCGTAAAGATGCTGTTTGTTTATGGCGTCTTCGGGGCGTGGATCCTGCTGCGTTATCTCGGGGCACTGAAGCGGCAGTTCGGAGTCGCCATTCTGGTGGCACTGGCGCCCTACGGTTTCCATGCGCTGTTCCACAACGACGGCATTTTCCTGGGCGGTAACTACATCTGGGTATGGCTGGGCATCATGCACAGCCATTGGATGGAGCGTGAGCACGATGGCACAACGGCTTAAGGTGGTCTGGTTGGGCGGACGGGGTTTCCATTCCAGTTACGGGGGGGTGGAAAACGCCATCCGTGAATTGGCGAAGGAGAGTGCCCAACTGGACGACATCGAGCCCTGGGTTACCGGCAAAGGACAGGGCTGGTGGTTCTCTCGCGACCAGCATGCGGGCGTCAAGCTGGTGCAGGCGCCGAAATGGCTGGGGCGACTGGGCCACGCGGTCTGCAGTCTGGGGCTGCTGTTGTATGTCATCGCCCGGGTGCGTCCCGATACCCTGTTTCTGTTCGCGTCCGGCCCCAGTCTGTTGTCGGTCATCGGTCGCGGATTGGGCGCTCACACGGTGGCCTGTTTGCGGGCCATCGACAGCCAGCGGGACGGCTGGCGGGGCCTCAATCAGCGGATCCTGGCACTGGGGGAGTACGCCGCAACGCACGTGGCGCATCAATGCACGGTGAACAGCCTGGCGATGCAGCGGTTCTTCGCGGCGAAGGGGCTGGACACCATCTACATTCCCAATGGCATCACCCCGCTGGCCGAGCCGATCCCCGGCTATCTGGAGGCGCTGGGCGTGGTGCCGGACCGGTATCTGCTCTACGCCGGCCGACTGGATCCGGTCAAGCGACTCGATGTGTTGCTGGAAGCGCATCGCCAACTGCCTGAATCTTCGAGACCTCCGCTGATCGTTGCCGGAGGGAAGTGCAAGTCTGCCGAATATCAGTCTAAGCTGGAGAAACTGGCTTCAAAGGAAGTGCGCTTTCTGGGTCACGTGGGTCAAAGGGAGTTATCTACCCTGATGGCCCATTGCAGCTTGTTCGTTTTGCCCTCCGTGTTGGAGGGAATGTCCAACAGCCTTCTCACTGCCATGGGAGCGGGTCGGTGTGTGCTCTGTGCTGATGTGCCGGAGAACGCTGACGTCGTTGCGGGGGACCCGCGAGTGCTGTTTGAAGCGGACAACGTGACCGCACTTCGTGAGCAGCTGGCGGCCCACCTTGAGCAGGCTCAGCGCCGGCACGAGGTGGCCGAGACCATCAAAACCTTATCGAACAACTACAGTTGGCGCGAGTCAGCCCGGGCGTTTTGCCAGCTGGCACGTGAGGGGAGGGGAGGATGAACCGATCCGAGTTGATCAGTGTGGTGATCACCACGTACAACCGTCCGGATCGCCTGGCGAAGGCGATGGCCAGTGTAGCGGCACAGGATTATCCCAATCTTGAGCTGCTGGTGGTGGACGATTGTTCGTCTGAAGATTATTCCGAAGTACTCAAGAACGCCCCGATGCCGTTGCGCTACTTCAAACAGGAGCGCAATCAGGGGGCGTGCGCGGCTCGCAACCTGGGGATCCGGGAGGCCAAAGGCCACTGGATAGCGTTTCTGGACGATGACGACCAATGGGTGCCGGAGAAATTGTCGCGCCAAATTGCCGCCATCGGCACCGCGGATCTGTGCCTGTGCGGCTACCGGGTGATTGAAAACGGCCATGTGCAGGTGCTGCCCCTGAAGCAGATTACGGCCCAGAGGCTGTTCCGCTACAACCGGATCTGTGGCACCAGTGGCGTGCTGGGGCGAGCGGAGGCGTTGCGTCGGGAGGGATTCGATGAATCGCTCATCTGCTCCCAGGACTGGGACCTGTTCCTCCGATACGCCCTGCGCCAACCGCTTCGCTACGTGGCGGAGCCCCTGTGTCTGTTCAGCGACGGTTCTCATAACCGGATCAGCAACAGTGCCAAAGCGCTGTCGATCGCCCAGATCGAACGGCGTCTGCTGGCGGTGGAGAAGCACCGCTCGGTGATTGGGGAGGCGTGTTACCGCTCCAAGGTCGCCGCGACGGCACTGGCTTACATCGGGTCCCGCAGCAACAAGTTGGAAGCCCTCCAATTTGCCGTGGAAAGGGCGGGCTGGAAAGCCTCTTTGGGTTACCTCCTCAACAAGGTTGGACGGCGAAGCAGCGCATCGCGCCCCACCAAACTGGCGGAAGAGTAACGATGATGCCCGAATCGGGGCATCGCCGTAGGGGAGGGGGCCGATGAGCCTGTTGCGCAAAACCATACACGGGGTCAGCTGGACGCTGGGGGGCCGTCAGGTCCAGCAGCTGGCGACCCTGTTTATTACCGCTCTGCTGGCGAAACTGCTGAACCCCGAAGACTTTGGTCTGATGGGGATGGTCACGGTTTTGTCCGGCATGGCGATGATCCTGTCCGATACCGGCTTCTCCGCCGCCGTGATTCAGCGCAAGGACCTGAACCAAACCCATTACTCCACCCTGTTCTGGGTCAACATCGCCATCGGCCTGGCCGTATCGATGTTGTTCTACCTGCTGGCACCGGCCATTGCGAGTTTCTACCAGCGTCCCGAACTGCAGGCGATCAGTGAGGTGCTGTCCGTCTCCTTCCTCCTGTCGGCGCTCAGCTCCATCCCCCAGGCCCTGATGCGAAAAGCCATGCGCTTTAAGCGCCTGACCCTGATCGATACCACGGTGCATCTGGTGACGGGCACGGTGGTGGTCATGATGGCAATGAGCGGCTTCGGGATCTGGAGCCTGGTGGCCCAGCCATTGTTGCAGCAGACCCTCAAAGGGGTGCTGATGTGGTGGTATTGCCCGTGGCAACCCAGCTTTGTGTTGTCGCTCACGGCCCTGAGGGACGTGTTTCGATTCAGCGCCAACATCCTCGGGCTTCACTACCTCCAATACTTTATGAACAACCTGGACTACCTCTTGGTGGGGCGGTTTCTCGGGGCCGAAGCGTTGGGCTACTACACCCTGGCCTACAAGCTGATGTTCGTGCCGATCCGCAACATCTGTCAGGAGATCGTCAAGGTGCTGTTTCCCGCCCTATCCCGGCTCCAGGACAACCCTCAGGCGCTGCTGGATGGCATCGGCAAGGCCTTGCGTTCGACCTGTTACATCGTCTTCCCCATGTTGATGGGGATGTTCATGGTGGCGGACGTCTTTATTGACACGGTGTTCGGTGAGCGCTGGCTGCCCACCATTGAGGTCCTACGGGTGCTCTGTCTCGTTGGCGTGGTTCAGGCGGTGATCACCGTATTGTCCGTGGTGTTTCGGGCCACCGGCTGTCCGGAGCGGGAGCTGCGCATCCATCTGGCGCGCCTGCTCGCCATGACCGTGGTGCTGACGGCAGCGTTGCCTTTCGGTCTGGTGCCCTTTACCTGGAGCCTGTTGGCGGTGACCTCCCTGTTCCTGGTGGTGTACCTGAGGGCTGTCGGGCTGTTGCTGGGTTGCTCACTTCGGCCACTGCTTAACGCCATTTGGCCCGCGCTGGGGGTGTCCCTGGCCATGGCGCTCTTCTTGTGGGGGGTGCGGGGACTGCTGGTTCAAAGCGGGCTTGGTGGCGTCAATGAACTGGTGATCCTGATCGCCAGCGGCGCGTTGCTCTACGGCGTTGGCGTTGCCTTGTTGTGGCTCTACTACCGCAGGATGGACCAGAGTCTGATTTGATCATTTCTCCCGTTTTTTCCGGGGCGTGACGCCAAATCCCCGAAATGCCTCTTTTCTCTCCATTTCGCGCTCATCGGAGATGGAGAGAGTGGGTGTTTTGTGCCGTCTGCTAAGCCGATGGCCCGGCTCTGCGTTGCCCGCTCCCCGTTGCCTAAAGGTTGCGGCTTCCCCGGCTCACTCCCAGCGCCCGCACCAATTCAAGCCATTGAAAAATAGGGATATAACCTAAGCCCGATCTCTTCGATGAGATCCAGTAAAAAAAAATATGCCAATAGATCAGTGGGGTACCCAGGATGGCCCCGGGTTAGGCAAATAATTGAGGGGCTTGCGCTATGCTTCATTACGAACCACCTGCCATGAAGGCCCAGGAGGCGACAGGGAAACGTCATCTCGATCTCCGTTGTTGGAACTGCCATTCCAGTTTGGGAGCAACAAACGATGTTGAGCCAGTATCTTGGACGTTTAGGGGTGTTCTTAACCCTGCTGTGTTTCTGTTTTCCCCTTCAGGCTGAACTCCGGGTCAGCCAACAGCCAGAGAAGAGCGTTTCTCAGCCGCTGGACGGGGCCTCGCTAGACGGCACAGTGTACATTTTCTACGAACCTTCCCAGCCCATCAGCCGGGTTAAATTCTATCTGGACACCGACACCAGCGGCCCGATATTCCAGTCAGAGGGGGTTTCACCTTATGACTTTGCGGGCACGGCCAGTGGTGGACTGGGTAACCCTTATGACGTGAGCGTGCTCGCTTCGGGCAACCACTACATTCGGGTGCAGGTGACTCCCCAGTCGGGCTCGGTATTCGAAGAGCAGGCTTCCTTTACGGTCAGTGGCGGTGGTTCCTCCGCCACGCTGAGCTTCTCGCCAACCAGCAAGAGCTACACGGCTTCCGTGGGCGAAGAGCTGGCGGGCTCAGCCAGCCTGGCCATCAGTGACGGTGCCTCCGGCACCGCCAATCTGTCCAGTTCCGCCTCCTGGCTGGTGCCGGTCAGCGCCACGCAATCGGTACCGGGGACGGTGAACTATCGGGTTGTGGCCGACGGGCTGTCACCGGGCAGCTACAGCGCGACACTGACCGCTTCCGTTTCCGGTTATGCGGCGGCCAACCATGGCGTTTCTCTGTCGGTGCTTGACGGCGGCGGCAGTGGTTATCGCCTGATGGTGAGCGACCGTCCGGATCGCAGCGGCGCGGTGCCGTTAGCCGGCCAGGCGCTGGCGGGCAACGTGTACATCTTTACCAGTCCGGATGATGGCGTCAGTAAAGTGCGCTTCTATCTGGATGACCCGACGTTCAGCGGCTCGGCGACCAAAACCGAGGGCGTGGCGCCCTACGATTTCGCCGGTACCGGTCCGAACAGCTCGGCCAATCCCTACAATGTGGACGCACTGAGTCAGGGCAGCCACGTCATCAGCGCCCAGATGACCACGACCAGCGGCACCACCAATGTGCAAGGCAACTTCGTGGTTGGCGAAGGTGTGGTGACGCTGCAGAGTGACCCCACGTCCATCAGTGTGTCCGCCGATGCCGACAGCGGCCTGGTTTACGGGGGCAGCGCCATCACCGCATCTGACAACAGCGTGCTGGTGATTGGTGAGCAACACAGCGCCCCCTGGCTGACGGTTGATCTGGATGGTGACAACACCCCCGCCGATGTCCTCTTTATCATGGATACCGACGGACTCTCATCCGGCACCTACAGCGACACGGTGACCTTCTTCTCCAGTGGCGTGGGTTCCACTCAAGTGCAGGTTTCGCTGACCATCAACGACTCGGGGAGTGGTGGCGGTGGCGGCACCCAGTGCGGCCCGGTCCTGTGCAGTGAAATCCGTGTCACGCTGCCCTATGTCCTGGACTTTGACGGGGATGCGGGCGGTTACCAAGACACCAACCAGGTGGGCACCGGCTTTACCTATCTGCAGCCCACCAGCCGGGGAGACGGCTACTTGCCGGGCAAGCTGGATGTGAATACGTCCACGGAGCGCCTGGTGATGACCACCACTTCCGGCCTGCAGCACCAATCCATCAACAGTCTCGATAATGCCCTGGGTGTGGGGTACGCCGGGCCGAACCACATTGCCCGCATCAGCACCGAACTGGTCGATCCCCCGACGGGCACCGGCAAATACGAGCAGGCGGGCCTGTGGCTGGGTTACGACGAAGACCACTATCTGAAGGTGGTTTACAACTCCACCGGAGGCGGTCAGGTCATTGAATTCAGCTACGAGTTCGAAGGCACGATTCTTGGCAAACTGGATACCGGCGTCGGGGATCTGTCCAGCGATACGCTGACCCTGATCCTGATTGCCAATCCCGATACCCAGACCATGAACGCGCGGTACGCCATTAACGGTGGCAGCGAGACCAACATCGGCTCGTTCACGGTGGCGCCGGAGTTCTTCAGCTTTGATGCCGCCGGTATCGACCCGGTGATCGGGACGCGGACCTTTACCGGCCTGATGGCCAGCCATCGAAATGGCGCGTCACCCATGACGTTCCAGTTTGAGTCCTTTGCCGTTGAAAGCCTCGGCGCCCCGGGTGGCGGCGGTGGCGGCGGTGGCGGCGGTGGCGGCGGCGGTGGTTCCGCGGACTGGAGCTTCAGCAAAGTCAGCAGCCATCCGCTGAACTTCCCGACGTCCATGGTCTGGGGACCGGATGACCGGCTCTACGTGACGGAACTGTTTGGCACCATTCACGCGCTGACCTTTAACGACCAACTGCAAGTGATCAACGACCAGGTGATCACCGGACTGACCGATCGGCACGGTTCGCGCATGACGCTGGGGATTACCGTCTACCACGACAACCCATCGGATCCGAACGACTTCTCGCTGTGGGTGAACCACTCCAGTTCCTCCACCAGCAACGGCGAGATCAACTCCGGTGAAGTGACCCGACTGTTCGGCAACAACTTTGCCCAGTCCGAAGTGGTGATCAGCGGCTTGCCGCGGGCCAAGGCCAACCACGGCCCGAACAGCCTCCACTTTGGGCCGGACAACAAGCTGTACATCGCGATTGGTGGCATCACCGGTGCCGGTGCGGCGGTGGATCCCAACATCGCCAACACCGAGTTTGGCGACCGGGCGGAGCAGCCTCTGTCTGCGGCGATCCTGGTGGCGGATGTGTTTGCTTCCGGCTTTGACGGCACCTGCGACAACAGTCCCGACATTTTCGGGCCCAATCCCTGTGACGTGGAAAACTGGGCCACGGGGTTGCGTAATGCCTACGACTTTGTGTTCCACAGCAACGGTCAGGCGTACGGCACCGACAATGGGCTTGGGGTTCAGGGGGCGTACCCGCCCAGCCCGACTCCGGACTGCAGTGGCTTCGGGGATCCCACTCCCTATACCCAGGGCGGTGACAACCCGGGCACCCAGCCGGACCTGCTGGTGAAACTGGAGCAGGGGATGTACTACGGCCACCCCAACCCCACACGGGATGAGTGTGTGTTCAAGGACGGCAGCTATCAGCAGGTGGCCCCGTTGCCCAACTATCAGCCGGAGATCTTCTCGCTGGGCAACAACAAGTCGGCCAATGCCATCACCGAGTACCGGTCTAACCGGGCCTGTGGTGCCCTCAATGGCAACCTGATGATCGCCTATTACTCCAAGGACGACGGGGTGACACGGGTGCAGCTGAACGAGAATGGCGATGGTGTGATCCTGGCGGAGAAGGTGTTCTCTGACCTGGTGGATCCGCTGCCGCTGGCCGAAAAGGACGGCAACCTCTACGTCGGTGAGTTTGGCGCCGGGGTGCTGTCGGTGCTGGAACTGTCCAGTGCCTGTTGGGAAGTGGGCGCCGACGCGCCGGTTGAACTGCTCGACAGTGGCAGTGCCGTGCTCGACGGGCGTCTCCACGTGGTGGGCGGCAAGACCGCGTCGGGCCACGTCAACACCCATTACGCCTACGACATCAGCGCGGACAGCTGGCAGACACTGGCACCGAAGCCGGGAACGGCGGTCGAGAACCTGGCGGTGGCGGCCTACAACGGCGATCTCTACGCCTTTGGCGGCTCATCCGGGCCCTTCAGTGGCGCGGTGACGCAGAGTTATCGCTATGACCCGGGCAGCAACAGCTGGCAGAGTCTGGAGCCGATGCCGGTGGCGCTGGGTGGGATCCGGGCGGAAACCATAGGCAACAAGATCTACATCGCCGGTGGCATGGACAACAACGGCGCGTCGGTCAACAGCCTGCTGGTTTACACGCCGTCTTCCAACAGCTGGACTGTCGGCCCCGCCATGAGCCAGGTAAGGGATAACCCCGGCACTGGCGTGCTGAATGGCGAGCTCTATGTGCTGGGCGGCCGCCACCGTCTGTCGGACGGCACCACAGTGGAAGGCGAACTGTCGAGCATGGAGGTCTACGACCCCGGCAGCAACCAGTGGCGCAGTGCCCCGAACCTGCTGACCGGTCGGCGGACCTTTGCGGTCGGCACCCTGAATGGCCGGTTGCAGATCATCGGCGGTGAATATGCCAGCGGTGAGCCCAACAACGTCTTCCCACAATATGAGGAGTTCGATCCTTCGACCAATCAGTGGCAATACCTGGGGGATGCCTTGTTCCCCACTCATGGTGCCGCGTTTGGTACCGACGGGGACATTCTGATCCTGTCAACGGGCGGCCCCGCGACCGGGACCACCTTCAGTAACGATACCTACCGGATATCCGGGCAGTAGTGGTGTGGCCGGGCGGCAATCGCCCGGCCATCTCCGTTGGGTCGTCCCACAGGACGACAGGACGCATCGGGAGTAAACGATGACGGACAAGGAGTTTTCAGCCGGCGTTGAAGGCAGTCTTCCCCCCTGGTTGGCGCGCATCTTCGACCTGTTGGCCGTTTTGCTTGGCCTGGCAACAGTGTATGCCCTGGATGGGCCGCTCTACCTGCCGTTAAACGAACTGGTGTTGTGGGGCGTATTGGCCGCCCTGTTGATGATCTACCTGTCGGAGATCTTTTCCCACTACCGCTCATGGCGTCTGGCCCCCTTCTCGGAAGTGGTGCTGGTGACGCTGCTGCTGTGGGTGGCTGTGACCATTATTCTGGCGCTCGGCATGTACTTCCTGAGGCTGGCGGAGGATTTTGGCCGGATGGGCTTTGCCTACTGGTGTACTGCGACGGCGGTGTTGCTGGTGGGGTGGCGCTGGGCCTGCCGACGTTATCAGGCCGGGCTGCGTGCCCGGGGCCACAACCTGAAGACTGCCCTGGTGGTTGGGGCGACGCCGCTGGGCATTGAGCTGGCGGATGCTCTGGCCCGGGAACCGGAAGTGGGGGTTCGGGTGCTGGGCTTCTACGACGACCGGGACAAACATCGCCTGGACCCAACGATTCAGACCCGGGTGGCCGGCAATATCGACGACGCGCTGGAACGGGCCGAGCGGGGCGGGATCGACCAGATCTTCGTGGCGTTGCCGCTGAAAGCGGAAGATCGCATCTCGGCGATTCTGCAGCGGTGTGCCAACACCACCAGTGAGGTCCACATCGTTCCCAACTTCTTTGTCTACAACCTGGTGAATGCTGCCTGGTGTGAAGTGGGGGGGATCCGCACCCTCAGCGTCTACGAGTCACCCATCCGGGGGCCCTGGGGCGCGTTGAAGCGGGCGGAAGATCTGACCATCGCCTCCATTGCCCTGCTGGTCTTTGCGCTGCCGATGCTGCTTATCGCCCTGGCCATTCGTCTCGAGTCCCGGGGGCCTGTGCTGTTTAAACAGGAGCGCTATGGGGTGGATGGCCGCAAGATTGAGGTCTGGAAATTTCGCTCCATGACCTGTGTCGAAAATGGAACTACTATAAAACAGGCAACAAGAAACGACAGCCGGATCACTAGGATAGGCGCGTTCATTCGCCGGACTTCCCTCGATGAGCTGCCGCAGTTCATCAATGTGCTGCAGGGAAGGATGTCGGTGGTGGGGCCACGGCCTCACGCCGTGGCACACAATGAGCAGTATCGTGCCCTGATCCAGGGCTACATGTTGCGGCACAAGGTAAAGCCAGGTATCACGGGTTGGGCCCAGGTCAATGGTTGGCGGGGCGAGACCGATACCCTGGACAAGATGGCCAGGAGGGTAGAGCACGACATGCACTACATCACTCACTGGTCTGTGGTTCTTGATATCCAGATCCTGTTTCTGACGCTGAGGAAGGGCTTTGTTCACGATAACGCTTACTGATCCTTACGGGGTGGCGCGTGAAACGACATTGGGGATGGATATTGTGGGCGCTGGCGGCCGTCGCCAGCGCCGAAGAGTTTGAGCCTGCCCGGGTAAAGCTGGGCGACGGCGCCCGGTTTCAGCCCACCATGGGGCTGGAATACGGCTACGATGACAACCTGCTTCATACCGGTGGCGATACGCTGGACTCCCAGTACCTGAGGCTGGTGCCTGAGCTGCAATTTGTCTGGGGCCGGCGCATCAGCCACATTAAGGCGGGGTACGTGCTCGACGCCGCCACCTATTTTGATTCCTCCGACGACAACTACCTCGATCACAACGTTGACCTGATCGGCCACCACGAATTCACCGCCCGCCATCGTATTGATGGCCGTTACGAGTACCTCAAGGGGCACCAGGCCCGAGGCACCGGCATCGCCGAATTTGACCAGACCGACGAACCGGTCACGTTCAGCGAGCACGACCTGTTCGGCGGCTACGAATTTGGCGCCGAGAGTGCCCGCATGCAGTTGGGGGCCAACCTCGGTTACTACCAACGAACCTATGACAACTTCCGGGTGCGCAGCCAATACCGCGATTACGACCGCTTCCGCTATGGCGGCACCGTCAAGTGGCGCGTGGGGGCAAGAACCAAGCTGTTGCTGGATCTGTCCGAAAGTGACATCAGCTATGACAGGGTGGAGCCGGGTGAACTGAGCCGCGACAGCAACGTGACCCGGGGCCTGGTTGGCGTGATCTGGGAAGCCACTGCCAAGAGCGAGGGGCGGGTGGCGTTTGGTCTGGAGGACAAGCGCTTTGATGATCCGGGACGTGAGGACTTTACCGGCTTCGCCTGGGACGTGGCATTGACCTGGCGGCCCCGATCTTACTCCACCCTTGAGCTGGTGAGTGCCCGGGAAAGCAAAGACCCCTTCACCAACGGCGATTACGTCGAAGAGTCCCGCTACGAAGTGAATTGGGAGCACTACTGGCGCGCCCGCTGGGCCACCGATGTGCGCTTGAGCTACGCCGATAAGGATTACACCGGGGATGACCGTCAGGATGATGAGACCCGGCTGCGCCTTGGGGTCATTTACGATTTTCGTCGCTGGATGAAAGTGGAGCCGTTCTACAGCTACTGGGACAACAGCTCGACCCGTCCGGACCCTGAGCTGAACTACGATAAGAATCAGTTCGGTATTTTGATTACGCTGGCGCTGTGAGGTTTGGCAATGAAGTGGTTATTGGCATTCGTACTGTGTGTGTTCGCGGCCTGTGGGGCGGCGGAAGATGGGTCGGGCTACCAACTGGGCCCGGGTGATCAGATCCGCATCCAGGTGTTTGGCGAACCGGACCTGAGCATCGCCGAGATCCGGCTCAGTGAGTCTGGCGCCATTAACTACCCCTATCTGGGACAACTCAAGTTGTCCGGCCTTAAACTGAGCCAGGTGGAGCAGCTGATCCACCGGGGACTCAAAGGGGACTATCTGATCAACCCCAGTGTGTCGGTCAGCATCGTCGAATACCGTCCCTTCTTTATTAATGGCGAAGTGCGCCGCCCAGGGGGTTACCCCTTTCAGCCGGGGCTGACCGTACGCAAGGCGATTGCCCTGGCTGGCGGACTGACCGAACGCGCCTCCTCCAGAGACATCAGTCTGACCCGCAGAACCCCTGCCGGCGAGCGAATCATCGACGTCTCCATGGCATCCGAAGTGCTGCCGGGTGACTCCATCTACATTGAAGACTCCTTCTTCTGATGCCCACAGATAACCGGAGAGCACTATGAATCGTGACGTAGGATCTCGCCACACCAGGGGAATCCGGCTCGAGTGGGTCGGACTGTCTGGGCGCTTCGCGATACTGGCCCGGTACAAGTGGTGGATCCTGCTCGCCACCCTGGTCACCACAACGGTGGGGGCGCTCTACCTTTCCCGCCTGCCGGCCATCTATGCCTCAACCGCCACCCTGCTGCTGGAGAACACCCCGTCCAAAGTGGTGTCCATTGAGGGGGTGTATGGCGTCGACTCAAGCCGCGACGAGTATTTTCAAACCCAGTACGAAATCATTCAGTCGAGGAAGATCGCCGAGAGCGTCATTGACGAGCTCAAGCTCACCGAACGCGAGGAGTTTGTACCCCAGGCCGGGGGCGGCTTCGGATTGGCCATGGTGAAAAGCTGGGTACAAAACCAGCTGAAACGCGTGTTGGGGCAGGGGAGTGAGGGCGGTGCCCTGACTGAAGAGGAGCAAGCGTACCGGCTGAAACAGCAGGTGATAGGTGAATATTACCAACGACTGACCCTGAAACCGGTGCGCAATACCCAGTTGGTCAGCATCCAGTTTGAAGCACAGGACCCGGTGCTGGCGGCCAGTGTGGCTAACGCCATCGGTCAGGCCTACATCGAATCCTATATGGAAGACAAACTGACGGCGACGCAGGAAGCCACCGGATGGATGCGTGAACGTCTGGAGACCCTGAGAAGCAATTTGCGGGCGTCCGAGGAGGCACTGCTCGCCTTCCGGGAAAAAGCCGGATTGGTGGACGTCGAAGGGCTGCTGACCCTGGAGAGTCAGGAACTGGAGAAAGTGGCCAATCGCCTGTCCGAGGCCCGGGAGCGTCGCAGTGCGGCGGAGTCCGTTGCCCGCACCGTATCCGCGACCGGTGGCGGGGACATTGAGACCCTGGCGTCATTGCCGGAGATCAACCGCCACCCCAGTATCCAGCGATTGCGTGAGGATGAATCCAGGGCCGAACAGCAGCTGGCGCAACTGTCCAAGCGCTACGGCCCCAAACACAAGGCGATGATCACCGCCGAAGCGGAGCTGGCCGAGGTACGGTCGGCCCTGCGTCGGCAGATCCGTGAACTCGTCAGCGGCATCCAGCAGGAGTATCGTTCGGCGCGCAGTCAGGAAGCAACGCTGTCCGAAGAGCTGGCGGCCGCCCGATCCAATTACCAGGGGCTGAGCAAGAACGAAAGTGAATACCGGGAGTTGCAACGTGAGGTGGAAACCAACCGGCAGCTCTACGACACCTTTATGACCCGCATCAAAGAAACCGGAGTGGCCGGCGACTTCAATGAGGCGATCGCCCGCTTTACTGACAAAGCCCTGCCGCCGCTGTTGCCCAGCCGCCCGAAGAAGGGCGCGATCATGGCCATGATCCTGCTGGCTTCCCTGATGCTGTTTTCCGCCATGGCCTTACTCCACGCCCGCTTTGTGGACGTGATCAGTCGCGCCAGCGAAGTGGAGACCCAGCTGTACGCCAAGCTGCTCGGCATTGTGCCGGAAGTGCGCAACCTCGACGACAAATCGACGGTCAAGACCTACTTCGCCAAGCGTCAGCCGGAGTTTGGCGAAGCGTGGCGGAGCATTCGTACCGCCTATACTCTGCAACACATGAACTCCACCGGAATGGCGATGGCGATCAGCTCCGCCCTGACGGGGGAGGGGAAGACCACCTCCGCCATCAGCATGGCCCTGTCGCTGCAACAGGTTAAGCGGGTCTTGTTGATCGACTGCGACCTGCGCAAACCCAAGGTGGGCAAATCCTTTGACCTGCCCTCCTATCAGCCCGGGCTGACCAATACCCTGTGCGGCACCCACTCACTGGAGCAGTGCCTCTATGTGGATGAGGACACCGGCCTCTCCATCCTCTCCGCTGGCACCGTGTTGTCGAATCCTCTCGAAGCGCTCTCCGGCGACAGCTTCCGACGGGTGTTGCAGCAGGCCCGCTCGCAATTCGATGTGGTGCTGCTGGATACGCCACCGGTGCAGGCCGTCTCTGACGCCCTGGTGGTGGCCAGAACCGCCGGCTCCATGATGTTTATCGTGCGCGCCGACCATACCCGGGCCCGGTTGGCCCAACGCGCCCTGGAGCGGGTGCTGGAGAATAAGATCCTGCTCGAAGGGGTCGTCCTGAACCGGGCAGGGAAGGGCGCAATGAAGGCCCAGTATGGCAAAGGCTATGACACCTATTATGGTCAGGGCTACGGGCGGACCGCATCGACAGCGTCGCCTCGCGAGAGTGCGGCCTAGCTCACAAAACGGCGGATCTTCTTGAGGTAGTATCTGCCGCCAATATCCGGGGGCGAATTGTCAAAAAAGCCCCTTGCGTTTATCCGCAAGGTGCGTATAATTCGTCCGGCTCAGGCAATAGGCTTGAGTGCACCGAAAGGTGCAGGACACAATCTGTGTCCTTCATACAGCAACTCCGATTTGGAGTTGAATGGTTAGCGAATCGTCTCTTCCCCTTTCTTTAGAAGGTGGTGAAGGGATTGGTTTATGTATTTCTTAGAGTTGGAGCTCTGGTCAATGCAGAACCAAAGAATCCGTATCCGCCTGAAGGCGTTCGATCATCGCCTGATCGACCAGTCTACCGCGGAAATCGTTGAGACTGCTAAGCGCACTGGTGCTCAAGTTCGCGGTCCTATCCCGCTGCCCACCCGTAAAGAGCGCTACACCGTTCTGATCTCTCCTCACGTGAACACAGATGCACGTGATCAGTATGAGATCCGTACTCACAAGCGCCTGGTGGACATTGTTGAGCCTACCGATAAGACTGTTGACGCGCTGATGCGTCTGGATCTGGCTGCTGGCGTCGACGTGCAGATCAGCCTGGGTTAAGGCTGAG
>CAZWED010000027.1:0-17659 GCA_964632645.1 uncultured Ferrimonas sp.
CATTCATACATGATTTCTTTTGAATACGCTTCCTAGCGTGGAGCTGCATTAAGCCTTCCAACTTCGACTCTGACTATTTTAGTCTTTTGGCCACAACATTCAAGTGTTTAATTTTTGTGCCACTTTTTTAGTTCTGGTGGACTCTGAACTTACATTGAATTCAGAAATGGACCCCAATAGAGTTAGGCTCGTTTGGTCCAGAATTACTCATTCTCAACGGCCGCTTAGCGGCAAAAGTAGCCGTTCTATCTCCACTGGATTGAATCGCCCCCACTTTCCTAGACACCTCAAAGCCTTAGAATGAGGCAATCAAGGAGGTGTTATGACAAGCCAGCGATATCCGGAAGAATTTAAGATCGAAGCGGTCAAACAGGTGACCGTTCGTGGTCGGTCTGTGGCCGAGGTTTCACGCAACCTGGGTGTATCCAGCCACAGTCTCTACGCGTGGCTAAAACGCTACGGAAAACCTGAAGCTCAGCAGCAGGAAGAAAATGCCCAGCAAGCTGAAATCCGGCGGTTACGAGCGGAGCTCAGGCAAGTAACCGAAGAAAGGGATATTTTAAAAAAGGCCGCCGCGTACTTTGCCAGGGAGTCAGGCTGAAGTACGCCTTCATCAAAGAGCACTCCATCCACTTCGCAGTACGCCGTTTATGCCGGACATTGAATGTCCATCCAAGCGGCTACTATGCGTGGCTGAAAACGCCACTTTCCCCTAGAGCCAAAGATGACCGGCGTCTGACGGGCCTGATAAAGCAGTCATGGCTGGAAAGTGGTGGGGTCTACGGGTATCGAAAAATCCATGACGACATGCGCGAAGATGGCGAATCTTGTGGAAAGCACCGAGTCGCCCGATTGATGAAGCTTTCTGGACTGCGCTCCCAAACAGGATACCGGCGTCGGCCTGGTCACTATGGAGGGAAACCACCGGTTGCATCGCCTAATTTGCTTGAGCGTCAATTTGATGTGGTTGAGCCCAACAAAGCTTGGGTTACGGACATCACCTACATTCGAACTTACGAAGGCTGGCTCTATTTGGCCGTGGTCATTGACCTCTTTTCCCGACAGGTGATTGGCTGGGCAATGAAGCCGAGAATGACGACAGACTTAGCCATCGATGCGCTGATGATGGCTGTTTGGAGACGCCAACCGAAGCAGGAAGTCATGATCCATTCCGATCAAGGCAGCCAGTACACCAGCATGGAGTGGCGCAGCTTTCTGGCAGCAAATAACTTGAAAGGCAGCATGAGCCGACGCGGAAACTGCCATGACAATGCGGTTGCAGAGAGCTTTTTTCAACTGCTCAAGCGAGAGCGCATCAAACGGAAAACTTACGGAACACGGGACGAAGCGCGTAGCGATGTGTTCGATTACATCGAGATGTTCTATAACCCGAAACGACGCCATGGTTCCAACAATCAGGTATCTCCAGTAGAGTTTGAGAAGCAGTATTTTTCTAACCAGAACAGTGTCTAAGAAAAGCGGGTCGATTCACCAGAACAGTGTCTAAGAAAAGCGGGTCGATTCACATTGAAAAATCTACCTGGTAACACTTTTCTTAAATTTTTATGTGAAGGAAAGCCCTGGTTCGGGGCACCCCGGCGTTTAAGATGGTTGGTGGCAAAGTCCAGATGAAATAGGGTGGGCCGGCCGGGTCCGACGCCGTCGACGTCAAGGCCGGTTCCATCCGGCTTCGCTGCCCCTTTTTTCCCTTCAGTACACCGCTTGAGTCATCATGCGGTTCTTTAACGCAAGCGATTGAAAACACACTTTGTTACCTCTGTGACTTAACTGTGGTCGGCTGTTGGGATAATGTATCCGGCACGTTGCCAAAGATGCGCAGCGATCCCAACTACAACAACTCACTCATGTTTCGGGTTGTCGGCAAGGCATCGCAGTTCGGTGCTGGGTCAGCCCGCAGTTAACCACAAGGATCGACAGGATGTTACGTAAGACTTTGTTGGCCACCAGCATCGTACTGGGCCTGGCCGCCTGCTCTGACACGGCGCCCACCGAACAGGTGACGCAAGCCACTGCTGCCGCTGAAATGACCGCCGCTGAAGTCACCGCCCAGGTGACCCAGTTGCCCGACAGCAACCCGTTCAAACACGCCAGTACCCTGCAGTACCAGGCGCCGGATTTCACCAAGATCACCGACGAGCACTTCAAGCCGGCGTTTGAAGCCGGTATGGCGGAGCACATGGCGGAGATCGACGCCATCGCCAACAACCCCGACGCCCCCACCTTCGACAACACCCTGGTGGCGATGGAGAAGAGCGGTGCCCTGCTGAACCGCACCGCCATCGTGTTCTATAACCTGTCCAGCTCCACCGGCAACGACGCCCGTCGCGCCCTGGAAACGGAAATGGGCCCCAAGTTTGCCGAGCATCAGGACAACATCTACCTGAACGCCAAGCTGTTTGAGCGGGTGAAAGCGATCTACGACCACCGCGCCGAACTGGGTCTGGATGCCGAAGCCCAGCGCCTGGTTGAGGTGAGCTATAAGCAGTTTGTCCGCGCCGGTGCCAACCTGACGCCGGAACAGAAACTCAAAGTCCGTGAGCTGAACAAGCAGCTGTCTGAGCTGACCAACCAGTTTGGCCAGAACCTGCTGAAAGCCAGCCAGGAGAGTGCCGTACTGGTGACCGACCTGGCCCAGCTGGCCGGCCTGTCCGAAGGCGCCATCGCTTCCGCCAAGGCCGCGGCCGAGCAGGCGGGTCAGGAGGGCTACCTGCTGACCCTGACCAACACCACCCGCCAGTCCGCCCTATCCAGCCTGGAAAACCGCGAGCTGCGTCAGCGCCTGTGGGAAGCCTCCGCATTCCGCGCCACCTCCGGCGAGGCGGACAACCAGGCGATCCTGACCCAGATCGCCACCCTGCGTGCGGAAAAGGCGGCGCTGTTTGGCTTTAACAACTGGGCCGAGTACAAGCTGCAGTCCCAGATGGCCCGCACCCCGGACAACGTGATGGACCTGCTGGGCTCCATGGTCCCCAAGGTGGTGGCCAATGCGCAGAAAGAGGCGAACGACATCGCCAAGATGATGGCTGCCGATGGCATCGAGGGTGAGGTTCAGCCCTGGGATTGGCTCTACTACGCCGAGAAAGTGCGTCAGCAGAAGTTCAACCTGGATGCTGCCGAAGTGTCCAAGTACTTTGCTTTTGACAAGGTACTGAAAGACGGCGTGTTCTACACCATGGACCGCCTGTTTGGCATCACCTTCAAGCCCCGTCCGGACCTGCCGGCCTACCACCCGGATGTGGAGGTCTACGAGATCTTCGACAAGGACGGCAAGAGCATGGCGCTGTTCTACGCCGACTACTACGCCCGTGAAGGCAAGCGTGGCGGTGCCTGGATGAACGTGTTTGTGAGCCAGTCCCACCTGCTGAACACCCAGCCGGTGATCGTCAACGTGATGAACATCGAAAAGGCCGGTGAAGGGCAGCCCCAGCTGGTCAGCTTTGACGAAGCCACCACCATGTTCCACGAGATGGGCCACGCCGTGCACGGCCTGTTCTCCGACGTCACCTACCCGAGTCTGGCCGGCACCAACGTCTCCCGCGACTTTGTGGAGTTCCCCTCCACCTTCCAGGAAGACTGGGCCGTGCATCCGGAAGTGATTGCTAACTATGCCAAGCACGTCGAAACCGGTGAGCCGATCCCGGCGGACCTGCTGGCCAAAGTGATGGCCGCCAGCAAGTTCAACCTGGGCTTCGACACCCTTGAGTATCTGTCCTCCGCCCTGCTGGACATGGAGTGGCACACCATTGGTGCCGACGCCAAGATCGACAACGTGGCGGAGTTCGAAGCCAAGGCGCTGGAAAAGCATGGCGTTAATCTGGACGCGATCCCGCCGCGCTACAAGTCCACCTACTTTGCCCACGTGTTTGCCGGTGGCTACTCCGCCGGTTACTACGCCTACCTGTGGAGTGAGATCCTGGCGGCCGACGCGTTCGCCCACATCCGCGATACCGGTGGCCTGAGTCGTGAGCGTGGTCAGCTGTTCCGCGACAAGATCCTCTCTATGGGCAACAGCCAGGACCTGATGGAGACCTACAAGGGCTTCAAGGGGGCGGAGCCCACCACCGAAGCGCTGCTGATCCGTCGCGGCATCTCGCTGGACAAGTAAGCGAGCACCCTCGCAGCAAAAAGCCCGCCGTCAGGCGGGCTTTTTTTTCGTTGTTACTCCCACGTCGTCGGAGGGGGGGAGCGTTCGCCAGAGCTCGGTCTGAAAGGCCGCATGCTATCCGGAGACGTGGAATGACCATCGCGCTTCGCTGGCGATGGCTTTCCCGAGCGGTTGTTACGGCGTAAGCCGTCCACCCCGACTCGCGGCAAAGCACATGATGGGCATGGCTTGGGCACAAACCTGTGGCCTCCCCGAAAAGCGATCCCCCTTGCGAGGCCCCATTCCATTCAGCCAGCGGGTTGCAGAGCCTTCGGCGGGCGGGCATGCTGGAAGCGGTGTGTGACGACATGCCCCGGCCGGCTGACACAAGTGGTGGGGGAAGCCGGTGGTATAGGATGCGGGGAGCACCATGAGCGCGATTTACCTGATTCGACATGGCCAGGCCAGCGCCGGCGCCGACGATTACGACGAGCTGTCGCCGCTGGGTCGTCAGCAGGCGGAACACCTTGGCAGGGAACTGACCCGCCGGGGGGTCAAACCGGCGGCGGTGCTCTGCGGGGCGCTCCGACGCCATCAGCAAACGGCGCAGCATTGCCTGAGCGGCGCGGGGCTGGCGCTGGAGTGGCAGACTCTGCCACAGTGGAACGAGTACGACCACCGACGCATCCTCAGCGCCTACAAGCCGCAATACCATGAGATATCCGCCCTGCGCGACGCCATCGGCACGCATCCGGATCCGGAGGCCTTTCTGCAGGGAGAACTGAGCGCGGCCTTTGACCGTTGGCTCAGTGGCAGGCACGACGCCGATTATCACGAGAGTGCCAGCGCATTCCGTGAGCGGGTGCGGGGGGCGCTGGCGGGATTGCCGCCGCCGGAGGCGGGGCCGATCTGGGTCTTCACCTCGGGAGGCCCCATTACCGTTGTGACCCAGACGCTGTTGGGCCTGGAACCGCTCGGGCTGTTCCGTCTCAATGCCCAACTGGTGAACGCGGGCATCACCAAGCTGGTGCCGTATGGCGGAGGATGGGGGCTGGCCACACTCAATGAACACGCCGCCTTTGAAGGGCGGCCGGAATGGATCACCACACTATGACAGGACGATCATGAGCAGACAGAACATTCTCATTACCGGCGCCAGCTCGGGGCTGGGGCGCGGTATGGCCATCGAATTTGCCAGGCGGGGTCGTAACCTGGCGCTCTGCGCCCGCCGGCTGGACCGGCTGGAGGCCCTGAAAGCCGAGCTGGAGCGGGATTACCCCGACATTCAGGTGTTCATTCGCCCGTTGGATGTGAACAACCATGAGCAGGTGTTCGAGGTGTTCCAGGCCTTTACCGATGATTTTGGCGGCCAGCTGGACAGGGTGATCGTCAATGCGGGCATGGGCAAGGGCGCCTCCTTGGGCACCGGCCAGTTTGCAGCCAACCGGCAAACGGCCGAAACCAACTTTATTGCCGCTCTGGCCCAGTGCGAAGCGGCACTGACCCAGTTCCGGGCACAAAACCACGGCCATCTGGTGACCATCTCTTCGGTCAGTGCGGTGCGGGGGTTTCGTCGGGCGATGACGGTGTATGCGGCCTCCAAGGCGGCGTTGACCAGCCTGTCCGAAGGGATCCGGGTGGATCTGTTGGGCACCCCGATCAAAGTCACCACGGTGCACCCCGGATTCATCCGCAGTGAGATCAACGACAAGGTGGAACGGGTGCCCTTTATCGTCGACACCGAAACCGGCTGTCGGGCGATGGTGAAGGCGATCGAGAAGGAGGGGGATAACCCCTTTGTGCCTTTCTGGCCCTGGGCGCTGATGCGCTATGCCCTGAAATGGGTGCCGCTGTCCCAGCTTCGCCAGTTCAGCTGACACGACAACGGGGGGCCGGGTGCCCCCCGCTGTATGGCGTTACTGGCCCAGCGGCGCCAGCCGGCCCTGGCGCTCCAGCCGGGCGCGAAGCTGGTCGTACACCCAGTTGTAGGCGATGGCGTAGAGCAGGAAAAACACCACAAAACCGATGTCCATGATCAGGGCATCCAGGGCGCTCAGGCCCAGACTCCACATCAGCACCGGAATGGTCACCACCAGCAGGCCCGCTTCAAACCCCACACCGTGTGCCACTCTCAAGCCCCAGCCGCGGGCGATGCGATTGGCGCCGAAGGCCCGGTCAAACATCAGGTTATACACGTAGTTCCAGGCCACGGCTGCCAGGGAGAGGCCGATGGCGGTAAGGGTCATATGGCCGGCTCCGGCACCGGTAAGCAGGATGCCGGCGGGCACCACAATGGCCAGGGCGATCAGTTCAAACAGCAGGCTGTGCAACAGGCGTTCACGGGTCGTCATGATGGGAAGCTCGAAAAACAGAATACGGCCATTCTATTTGCCGATATGATTAATCAAAGTTAGTTACTATCGGAAATGCTGATATGTATAGCCTCGAACAACTGCGCATCTTTGTGGCGGCTGCCGAGCAGGGCTCCTTTTCCGCCGCCGCCCGTCGCCTTGGTAAGGCCCAGTCGGCGGTGAGCCAGGCGATCGCCAATCTGGAGATCGACTGGGGCGTGGAGCTGTTCGACCGACGCAGCCGAAAGCCCGCCCTGACGCCTAAGGGGGCGAGTCTGCTGGCCCACGCCAAGGTGGTGCTGAACCAGGCCCGCGGCCTGGAAGTGGCGGCGGCCGCGATGGAGCAGGATCAGGAACCCACCCTGACGCTGGCGTTGGATGAGGCGCTGATGGTGCCGGCCATTGAGCCGGTGCTGGCGGCGTTTGCCGAGCGGTTTCCGGCTACCTCCCTGGCGCTGCACGCGGTGGCCAGTCCCGATGTGCTGGCTCTGGTGGCAGAGGGACGGGCGCAGATGGGGCTGATGTTCACTGCCCTGACCTTCCATGAGGCGATCGACAGCACCTACCTCGGGGATCTGCCCTTTGTGGTGGTGGCCAGTCCCCACCATCCCCTGGCCCGGCTGGACAGCGTGACGCTGGCGGACCTCTGCCTCTATCGCCAGTTGATGGTGAAGGGGTTTGACGGACGGGGGCTGGAGCAGGTACCGCCGATCTCGGCGCAACTGTGGTGGGGCAACAACCTCTTCCTGCTGAAGGAGCTGGCCCGCCAGGGGCTGGGGTGGAGTTACGTGCCGCAGCACCTGATCACCCAGGAGGTGGCCGCCGGCACTCTGGTGACCCTGCCTGTGGTGTTCGACCACCAGCCGTGGCGGGCTCCGGTGGATCGGGTGTTGCCCCGGGGCGCCCGGCCCGGCCCGGCGTTGTCCTGGCTGAAAGAAGCGGTCAGTGGCTGCTACCGATAGCCGCGCAACTCAATCGGCTTCAGCCCTTCTCGTTAAGTCCCTGTTTCCCTAGAATAAGCCCCATTGGGTGAAGATTTGGCCAGGGGATTGGGATGATCAAACGTTGTTGTTGGCTTTACGCCGCGGTGCTGGGGCTGGCATTAAGTGGCTCTGCCTGGGCGGCGGACCGACCCAAGGTGGGGCTGGCCCTCTCCGGTGGTGGTGCCAAGGGCGCCGCGCATGTCGGGGTGTTGAAAGTCCTGGAGCAAAACAACATCCCGGTGGACTACATCGCCGGCACCTCCATGGGCGCTTACGTGGCGGGCCTCTACGCTCTGGGCTACAGCGCCGATCAGATCGAAGCGATCATGCTGTCGCTGGACTTCAATACCGGTTTTTCCGACGACATCCCCCGCCAGAGCCTCAGCTACCGCGACAAGCAGTTCTACGACAGCTACCCGATTGAGCTCAAAATGGGGTTCCGCGATGGCGAACTGCGCTTCGCCCGGGGGGCGTTGCAGGGGCAGACCATGGCGTCCCTCATCCGCCGCTCCATCGGCACCATCCCCGAAGTGCCGAGCTTCGACATGCTGCCGATCCCGGTGCGCTTTGTGGCCACGGATCTGACCGATCGGGGCGAAGTGATCCTCGACAGCGGCAACCTGCTGGAGGCGATGCAGGCCAGCATGACGGTGCCCGGCGCCCTGGCGCCCATCGAACGGGATGGCCAGCTGCTGGTGGACGGCGGCATGGTCAACAACATGCCGGTGTCCGTGGTGAAGGCGATGGGCGCGGACGTGGTGATCGCCGTCGACATCGGCGCACCGCTGAAAGGGCGGGACGAGCTGAACTCGGTCTTCAATGTGCTGGACCAGCTCAGCGGCTACCTCACCAACCTCTCGCGGGATCAGCAGGTGGCCCTGATGGGGCCGGATGACATCCTGATCCAGCCCAACGTCAAAGGGATCGGCACCAGCGATTTTGACGCCATGCCGGGCCTGATCCCGGAGGGGGAGAGCGCGGCGCTGGCCCACATTGCCGAGCTGAAACGCTGGGCGGTGTCGGACAAAGCCTATCGCAAGTACCACCTGGCCAAGCAGGTGAACCGTTCGGTGTGGCTGGACACCCAGGCACCGGTGGTGGCGGTGCGCATGGAGAACCAGAGTTGGGTGCGGGATGACGTGATCAGCGACGTGCTCAAGGTGGCCCCCGGTGACGTGCTGGATGAGCAGCAGATCGAAGAGGCGATCGCCCGCATTTACTCTCTTAACCAGTTTGAACGGGTCGACGCGTTTCTGGTGGATGGCCGGGACGGGCCGGAACTGGTGGTGCAGACCCGGGGCAAAAACTGGGGTCCCAACGTCTTTGATATGGGGATCCGGATTGAGGACAACCTGGACCGGGAACTGGACCTCTCGCTGGACGCGGCCCTGACCGTCAACAACCTGTTCAACGCCGGTGGCCAGTGGCGCATCGAAGGCAACCTGGGCACCATCGAACGACTGGCCACCGAGTGGTACCAGCCGATGGACGACCTGCAACGCTTCTTCCTGGTGGCCATGGCGGACACAGAGCGCAAGGAGTGGAACGCCTTTGAGCAGGTGGAAGCCTTCCCCTTTATCCGCATCGAGCAGACCCGCTCCAGCGTTGCGCTGGGCGGCGGCCTGAACCTGGGGCGCAACGCGCAGGTGCAGCTGGCCTATCGCTATGAGGACGGCAAGTACCACAGCGTCGGCAGCAACACCATCGGCCGTCTGGGGGATTACTGGTTCCACGGCCCCGAGCTGGGGCTGGGGTACGACACCCTGGACCAGTCCATGTTCCCCAGCCAGGGGCAGCGCTGGTACGCGCAGGTCAGCCACCTGACCAGCGGCAGCCGTCTGGCGTTCGAAGGGGAGCCCTGGCTGCGGGACGATTTCCTGGTGTACGAACTGGAGTGGACGGGCGCCACCCACTTCGGCGCGCACAGCGTTATCGGCAAGGCGAGCTTTGAAACCCTCAGTGAGGATGAGCTGACGCTGGCGCACTTCACCTCCATCGGCGGCTTCCTCAACCTGTCCGGCTTCTCCAAGGACAGCCTGTTCGGCAGCCACAAAGTGTTGTTGGGCGGGGTGTACACCTACGACCTGAGCCGCGAGCTGCTGGGGATCACCTGGCCCCTGTTCCTGGGCGCCTCCTTCGAGGCGGGCAACGTCTGGCTCTACCAGAACGACATGTCCCTGGATGACCTGATCTATGCCGGCAGCGTCTTTGTCAGCATGGAAACCGCCATCGGTCCGGCGGCCCTGGCCTTTGGCCATGCCGATACCGGCGACAGCAGTTTCTACCTGTTTATCGGCAAGCAATTCTGAGGAGCGCCAACGGCATGATCGTCACCGATCTCTACCTCTATCCGGTTAAGGCGCTTGGCGGCATCCGCCTGACCCAGGCCACACTGGGCGTTACCGGACTGCCCTGGGATCGCCACTGGATGCTGGTGGATGACGGGGGGCGTTTTGTCACCCAGCGCCAGTTGCCGGCACTGGCCACCCTGACGCCCGCCCTGACCGACGAGGCGCTGCGGCTGCAGGGGCCGGAGGGCGAGCCGTTGCACATCCCCCTGAACCGGGACCTGACCTCGCTGACCCCCGTTTCCCTGTGGCAAAGCACCCTGTCGGCCTACGACGAGGGGGCTTACGCGTCCGACTGGCTGACGGAACGACTGGGGGTGTACCGGGGCGCCCCGCTGCGCCTGGTGCGCTTTAACCGGTCAGAATCCCGGCCCATCAAGGCCAAGTACCTGGAAGGGGCGGAATCGGCCCACACCGAGTTTGCCGACGGCTTTCCCTACCTGATCGCCAGCCGGGAGTCGCTGGCGGCGCTGAACGAAGCGCTGAGCGCCCGGGGTGAGACGCCGGTGGGGATGGAGCGCTTTCGCGCCAACATCGTGGTGGACCGGCTGTCCGGGCCGTTCAGCGAACTGCATGACCACCGTCTTCGCGGTCCGGGCTTTGAGCTGGCGATTCGCAAGCCCTGCCAACGCTGTCCGGTGGTGACAGTGGATCAACACAGCGGGCTTCGCCCCAACCCCAAAGAACCGCTGAACACCCTGATGGCCCTGAACCCCCTCGACAAACCCGGCGCGTTCTTTGGCGGCAACGGGATCCTGTTAAGCGGGGAGGGCCTGCCCATCTCGGTAGGGGACCGCCTGACCCCGCAAACGGGGCGCTGACAGCGAATTGTCAGACTGGGCCAATCCTTGCTTAGCTACACTGAAGCGAAACCCTGACAGGGAACCCAAGGATGGCCAAGATCCCAAAACTGCTGGTGGTGACCGACCTCGACGGCACCCTGCTCGACCACCACGATTACCGCTTCGATGCCGCCCGGCCCGCGCTGGAGCGGCTGAAACGCCTTGAAATTCCGCTGATCCTCAATACCAGCAAAACCGCCGCAGAGCTGGCGACCCTGCGTGAGCGGCTGGCGTCCGACGCCCCCTTCGTGGTGGAGAATGGCGCGGCGCTGATCTGGAGCGACGACCTGACCCCCGACCCCGATGCGTCCCTGGGCGCCATGATGGGGCAGCGGATGCAACCTTTTGGGGCAACCCGGGCGGAGATCCTCACCGCACTGGCGCACATCCGCCGGGAGACCGGCCTCACCCTGGAAGGGTTTGCCGACTGGGACGTCGAGACGCTGATCCGCCATACCGGACTGGACCCCACCAGCGCCGCCCAGGCCCTGAACCGGCACTTTTCCGAACCCCTGCTGTGGCAGGGCAGCGAAGAAGACCTCCGGCGACTGGAGCGGGCGCTGCGGGGCTACGGCTTACGTTTGCTTAAGGGCGGGCGCTTCGTGCACGTGATTGGCCAGAGCGATAAGGGGTGCTGCCTGGCCCCGCTGCGTCGGGCCTATCAGCGTCGATGGGGCGTGACACCAAGGATCATCGCTCTGGGGGACGGGGAGAACGACGTGGCGATGCTGGAGGCGTCGGACCACCCGGTGCTGGTGCGCTCGCCGGTGAACCCGCTGCCGCGCCTCAGCGCCGCGGCCCGCCCGCGGGCCTACTGCCCGGAGGGGCTGGGGCCGGAAGGGTGGAACGAGGCGATCCATCGCCTGCTGACGCACTATCGGCTGAGCTGAACAGCAGGGTGGCATCCTGCTTGCTACCCTTGGTTAGTGCGTTGAATTGTCACGATACAGGGAGGGGCTATGGGTGACTTTTACCAAAACGGCATCATCACCACGCTGCACAATCTGACCGATCGGTCGATCGAGGACCTGGAAGCGGAACTGCTGATGCACAGCAAAGTCAGGCCCATGGCCCTGGTGCTTCCCTCCCTCTACAGCGAACTGACGGGACCGGCACTGGACAACATCGTCGATGAACTGACCCGGGTGCCCTACCTCTCAGAGGTGGTGATCGGGCTCGACCGGGCGGACCGCAAGGAGTATGAGCACGCCCTTGAGTTTTTCAGCCGGTTGCCCCAGGCGCACCGGGTACTGTGGAACGATGGCCCGCGCCTGCGCGCCATCGATGCCCGCCTCAAGGCCGAGGGGCTGGCGCCCACCGAAATGGGCAAGGGGCGCAACGTCTGGTACTGCCTCGGTTACGTGCTGGCCCGTGACCGGGCGGAATCCGTGGCACTGCACGACTGTGACATCGTCACCTACGATCGCAGCCTGCTGGCCCGGCTGATCTACCCGGTGGCCAACCCCACCTTCAACTACGAATTCTGCAAGGGGTTCTATGCCCGGGTGGCGGATGGCAACCTCAATGGCCGGGTAACCCGCCTGCTGGTCACCCCCCTGCTGCGCTCGCTGAAAAAAATCTTTGGCCCGCTCGATTACCTGGAGTACCTGGACTCGTTTCGCTATCCGCTGGCGGGGGAGTTCTCCTTTCGCATCGACGTGATCAATGACATCCGCATTCCCAGTGACTGGGGACTGGAGATCGGCGTGCTGTCGGAGATGAAGCGCAATTACGCCACCAACCGCCTGTGCCAGGTGGACATCGCCGATCGCTACGATCACAAACACCAGAACCTGTCCCGCGACGATGACAGCGGCGGGCTCTCCAAGATGTCCATCGACATCAGCAAGGCGATCTTCCGCAAGCTGGCGACCAACGGCGTGGTGTTCTCCTCGGAAACCTTCCGCTCCATCAAGGCCACTTACTACCGGATCGCGCTGGACTTTATCGAGACCTACCGCAACGACGCGGTGATCAACGGCCTCGATTTCGACGTGCACAGTGAGGAGGAGTCGGTGGAACTGTTCGCCGAGAACGTGCTGAAAGCGGGCCTGCATTTTCTCGAGCACCCCAAGGAGAAGCCCTTTATTCCCAGCTGGAGCCGGGTGCGCAGTGCCATCCCGGACATCTTTGAGCAGTTGGTGGACGCGGTGGAGGCAGACCACCAGGAATTCATGGGAGGCCGCTAGGTGCACACCAGCCTGGATGAGCTGCGGCAGCGGGTGGAGGAACACCTGCTGCTGATCTACCCGGAGCAGGCGCCAGAGGCCCTGGCGAGGGAACTGATTGAGGCCATCGGGGCCGAGGGGCACTGCGCCATGCCCAAACCCCGGGCGGAACCCTGGGATGAGACCGACCTGATCGTGATCACCTACGGCGACAGCCTCAAGCGGGCCGGAGAGGCGCCATTGCACACCCTCAAGGGCTTTCTCGACCACTATCTGGCGCACGTGGCCACCGGCGTGCACATTCTGCCCTTTTTTCCCTACAGCTCCGACGACGGCTTTTCCGTTATCGACTACGCCCGGGTTAACCCCGCACTGGGGGAGTGGGCCGACATTCGCGCCATTGCGGCCGACACCCGTCTGATGGCGGATCTGGTGATCAACCACTGCTCCAGCCGCAGCCGCTGGTTTGAGCAGTTCAAGGCGGGCGAAGCGCCAGGCCGGGATTACTTTATCTGTGTCGATCCGGAAGCGGATCTGCACCAGGTGGTGCGGCCCCGCACCTCGCCTCTGCTCAAGCCGGTGCAGACGGTCGATGGCGTGCGCCACGTCTGGTGCACCTTCAGTCATGACCAGGTGGATCTGAATTTCGCCAACCCCCGGGTGTTGGTGGAGATGGTGAGGATCATCCAGCTGTACCTGAGCCAGGGGGTCACCCTGTTTCGCCTCGATGCCGTGGCCTTCCTCTGGAAAACCATCGGCACCAGCTGCCTTAACCTGCCGGAAACCCACGAGATCATCCGCCTGCTGCGCACCCTGGTGAGCTTCTACGACCCCCGCATCCTGCTGATCACCGAAACCAACATCCCCAACCGGGAAAACCTGGCCTATTTCGGCAACGGCAACGAGGCCCACGCCATCTACAACTTTTCCCTGCCACCGCTGCTGCTGCACACGCTGCTGACGGGGGACTGCAACGCGCTGAAGCTCTGGCAGATGAGCATGCCGCCGGCGCAGTTGGGCACCACTTACCTCAACTTCATCGCTTCCCACGACGGCATCGGCCTGCGACCGGTGGAGGGGCTGCTGGATGACAAGGCGATCGCCCGGATCGCCACCACCATGGAAGCCTTCGGCGGCAAGATCTCCTGGCGCAGCCTGGGGGAAGGGGGGCTGCGCCCCTACGAGATCAACATCGCCCTGTACGACGCCATGAAGGGCACGATAAAGGGGGAGGACGGGCACCAGCGCGCCCGCTTTCTCTGTGCCCACGCCATCATGCTCTCCCTCGAGGGGATGCCCGCCATCTACCTGCACAGCTTCCTCGCCACCGGGAACGATCAGGACAAGGTGGTGCACACCGGCAACAACCGCAGCATCAACCGCCATTGCTGGGATGCGGAGGCGCTGGAGGCGCGGCTGGAGGACGTAACGAGCCACCATCACCAGGTGTTTGTCGGGCTCTGCCAGCTGGCCCGCTTGCGTCAGCAGCAGCCGGCGTTTCACCCCAGTGCCACCCAGTTCGTGTTGCACCTTGGGGAGGCGCTGTTCGGGGTGTGGCGCCAGAGTCGCCAACGGGACCAGAGCATCTTTGCGGTGGCCAACGTGACCGACCAGCCCCAGCCGTTGCGCCTTTCCAGTCTGAATCTGATCGGCACCCAGCTCTGGTGGGACCTGCTCAGCGGCGAGGATTACCCCGACCTGCACGGCGAGATTGAACTGGCGCCCTATCAGAGCGTGTGGCTGACCAATCGGGAGCGCTCAGCGTAATGGCGGTTTGGTTTGGGCTGCCATGAAGGTGGCGGGATCTGTCCCGATGCTGAGGGTCATCAGCACAACCGGCGGCAGGATCGGATCAGCCGCAATCTTGGGCCGGTAAACACGATCCGCGAGCGCACCATAGCGGGAAATCATTGCCAATGATTCTGGCCCTAATATTGTCGGTCGAGGCTTTTATTTTAGGGAATGGTTTATTAGAATCGGTGAAAATGAGCCTCCGGCGAGACGATCGTTTCTTTTGCAGGGAATAAGACCAGAAACCGGAGGCTCAAAAAAGCGTTATTTGGTGGTGCGCTGACTCAGCATCGCCATTACATGGTCGATATTCTGACTGGTGTTATGGCAACGGTCGCAGTGTTGAATAATGAATTCCCGCGATGGCGTAAAGGTCAGTTTGTCGCCGTTTTTAGGCCAGGCGTGACAGTCGACACAGGCCACTTCGTTAAGGTGTTCTGCGGTGTCGATCCAAACGTGGGCTGGGGTGTTCTGCCACGATATGTCGTGACAGCCGGCTCCGGAACAGCCCTCGATAGCGTGGGCGGATGGCGCCAGTATCCAAAGCATTAAAAAAACCGGAATCGGTTTCATTATGCCTCCTTACAAAAACGCGGGAATTTCCTGTTCTATTATTCGGGATATTCGAAGTGAAACGTAAGGTAGAGCAAGTTTGCGTCAAATTAAAGCATTCGAACGCGAATTATTTTTGCGGGATTGGTGAAATGAATATGGGTTGTGGAATATCGAATTAACGTTTCACCCCATTAACAGGATGATTGCCAATTAACGGGGTGGATTATATATAGAACGAAACGAAATAAAAATACCGATTCGGTTCGTTTTATGAGGCATTTGATGGGAGTAAATCGATAAAACTGGCCAATTCCTGAACGCGCACTTCACCAGGATGGACATTTACGGGATTTCGGAACATCGGTCCGTCCCAGGCAAAGGTATGAAACTCCCCCCATTCGCCGCAGGGATCGATCCCCTCGGGCAGATCCGCCAGGAGTGCGGCATCAAACGCCCGCCCCAAAAACGGGGTGGTCAACTTGTCATTCTGGATGCAACTGAGCCGGGCTTTCAGTCCGGCGGCCATCATGGTCCGGGCCAGTGTGGCGGTATCCATTCCCCATAGCGGAAAGCGCGACTGGAGCCCGGTGCCCCTCAGGGTGCGCTCCCGGTACTGCCGCACGTCCTCGAGAAACAGGTCACCGAAGGCGATCGCCTCCACCCCTTGCTCCGCCACTGACTGATGGAATCGGGCCATGCAGGCCTCGTACGCGGCGTTGCTGCAGGGGAAGGGCAGGGCGATGGTGTGCAGGGGCAGCCCCACCGCCTCTGCCTGCGCTTCAAGGAGCGTCTGCCGCACACCGTGGATTGCCACCCGTTGTGCCTCTGCGTTGACCGTGGTGAACAACCCCACCAGATCGACAGTGGGATCCTGACGGAGTTGATGCAGCGCCCAGGCGCTGTCTTTGCCGCTGCTCCAGGAGAGCAGGGTTCGAAGTGGTCGGGGCATGGCGGGTCTCCCTGTGGTTAAGGCGCCCATACTATTCGCCAGTTTCCCGCCAGGAAAGGGGCCGGCACCATAAAAAAAACGCCCCGTGCGGGGCGTGTTTGATCAGGGCTTGCGGCTTACTGGCGGTACTGGAAGTACGCGGCGCAGGCCCCTTCGCTGGAGACCATCAGGGCGCCCACCGGCGTTTGCGGGGTGCAGCGCTGGCCGAACAGGGGGCAATCCGCGGGTTTGATCTGACCGCGCAGCACCCGGGCACAGCCGCACCCTTCCGGTTCCTCCACCTGGGCGGGCTTGAGGCCAAAGCGGCGCTCGGCATCAAAGCCGGCAAAAGCCGGACTCAGCATCAGGCCGGATTCATCGATCGCCCCCAGTCCCCGCCAGTCGCTTTTCGGCGCCAGGGTGAACACTTCCGCCATCGCCCGCTGGGCCACGGCATTGCCCGCACTCTGCACGGCGCGGGTGTAAGCGTTCTCCACCTCGGCACGGCCTTCGGCAATCTGCTGCACCACACCAAGCAGGGCGGTGAGGAAGTCGATCGGCTCAAACCCGGCGATCACCACCGGCTTGCGGTAATCGTCAACGATGAACTGGTAGGGGGAGGCCCCCACCACCATGGAGACGTGTCCCGGTGCCACCAGGCCGTCCAGCCGCACGCCCGGATCGTCCAGGATCGCTTTGAGCGGGGGGCCGATGGTGATGTGGTGACACAGCACCGAGAAGTTCTCTACCTGTTGCTGGCGGGCCTGCATCAGGGTGATGGCGGTGGCGGGCGCGGTGGTTTCAAAGCCGATGGCAAAGAAGATCACCTGGCGGTCCGGGTGTTGCCGGGCCAGCGCCAACGCGTCCAGGGGCGAATAGACGATCCGCACATCCGCGCCGGCCGCCTTGGCATCGAGCAGGGAACCCTGCTCCCCCGGCACCCGCACGGCGTCGCCGTAGCTGCACAGTATGGTGCCCGGCTGGCCAGGGTGATGGCGTCGTCGATGCGGCCCCGGGGCAGCACGCACACCGGACAGCCCGGGCCATGGACAAACTCAATCCCCTCTGGCAGCAGTTTGTCCAGGCCAAAGCGGAAGATGGCGTGGGTGTGGCCACCGCACACTTCCATGATCTGCAGCGGTTGGCGGGCCGGATCGACCCGCTCCAGCACCCGGCCAATTTCGGCAATCAGTCGCTTGACGGCGGCGGGATCGCGAAACTCGTCAATAAACTTCATCGGGACGCTCCCAGGCCGGCAAAGTCGGCCATCTCATGCTCCTCCGCCCCCATGGCGGCCAGTGCCTCCAGGGTTTGGGCCGCGTCTTCCTCGGACAGCAGAGCCATGGCAAAGCCAACGTGGATCAGCGCCCACTGGCCGATAAGCTGTGCCGGATCATCCGGCCAGACGCAGCTGGCGTTGACCTCCCGCAGCACCCCGCTGAGAGAGACGGAGACCCGCTGGGTGTCGGTGTCGATGATGGCCTCAATGCGGGCCGGGACGCCTAAGCACATACGGCGGCCTCCTTGCTGGCGACCCGCTCGGCGATCCAGCTCAGCCAGCGCTCCATCCCTTCACCGCTGGTGGCGG
>CAZWED010000028.1:0-16321 GCA_964632645.1 uncultured Ferrimonas sp.
TCCTTCCTCTCCCTCGATCACCACGACACCCACATCAACCTCATCGACACCCCCGGATTGCCCGATTTCTTTGGCCGCGCCCAGTTGGCGATGCCTGCCGTGGAGAGCGTGCTGCTGGTGATCAACGCCGGTCGCGGTATTGAGCCGATCGCCCAGCGTGCCTTTGAGGAAGCCCGTCGACAGGGCAAGTCGATCCTGATTGTCATCAACCAGATGGACGACAACCTCGCGCAGCTGGAAGGGGTGCTGGAACAGATCCAGACCCAGTTTGGCCACGGCTGCCTGCCCCTGAACCTGCCCAACGCCGACGGCAGCAAAGTGGTGGACTGCTACTTCAAACCGGACTACGACACCCCCACCCTGTTTGGCGACGTGCACAGCGCCCACGACACCCTGATCGACATCGTGGTGGAACAGGACGAGGCCCTGATGGAGCTTTATCTGGAACAGGAGGAATCCCTGACCCCTGACCAGCTTCATGCCCCGCTGGAAGCCGCACTGCGCCAGGGGGAACTGGTGCCGGTGTGCTTCACCAGCGCAGAGCGCCAGATCGGCATCAATCACCTGTTGCAGATCCTGGTGCAGGTTCTGCCCAATCCCCGGGAAGCCAACCCGCCCAGCTTTGTTAACGGCTGGGGCGACAATGCCCAGCCCGTCACCCTCACTCTGGATGAGGAGGGTCACCTGCTGGCCCATGTGTTCCGGGTCAGCATCGACCCCTACGTCGGCCGCCTGGGCGTGTTCCGCATTCACCAGGGGGTACTGCGTGCCGGTCAGAGACTGTTTATCGGCGCCGATCGCAAGCCCATCAAGGTCACGCACCTGATGAAGCTGCAGGGTAAGGAACAGATTGAGGTCGGCAGCGCCGGTCCCGGCGACATCTGTGCCCTGGCCAAGATCGACGGCATGGAGGTGGGCGCCATCCTGCACGACCACCATGAGGAGGACGACTTCCACATGCTGGATCTGGACCTGCCGCAACCGCTGTTTGGGCTCGCGGTACGACCCAAGCGTCGTGGCGATGAGCAGAAGCTGGCCGAGGTGCTGCATAAGCTGGTGGCGGAGGATCCAAGCCTGCAGATCAGCCAGAACGGCACCGACAACGAAACGGTACTTCAGGGGCTCGGCGACATGCACGTGCAGATCGCCCTGGAGAAAGCCCAACAGGTGTTCAACCTCGATATGGACACCCAGAAACCCTCGGTGGCTTACCGCGAAACCATCACCACCAGCGCCGAATGCCGCTACCGCCACAAGAAGCAAACCGGTGGCGCCGGCCAGTTTGGCGAAGTGCACCTGATGGTGGAGCCCCTGCCCCGGGGCAGCGGCTTTGAGTTCGCCTCACGGGTCGTGGGGGGCGCCATTCCCGGCCAGTTCATTCCGGCGGTGGAGAAAGGCGTGAAGGAAGCGATGCACGAGGGCGTTCTGGCGGGTTACCCGATGCAGGACATCCGGGTCATCGTACTGGATGGCAAACACCACCCGGTGGACTCCAAGGAGATCGCCTTCCACATGGCCGGCAAAAAAGCCTTCCTGGAAGCGGTTATGGCGGCCAGTCCGGTGCTGCTTGAACCCATTGTCGACATGCATGTTCAGGTGCATCAGGACAAGATGGGTGACATCACCGGCGACCTGAGCGCGCACCGCGCCATGGTGTGCGGCACCCAGGCCCTGGCCAACCAGCAGGTGGACATCAATGCCGAGGCGCCACTGGCGGCCCTGGACGATTACGCCACCCGCCTTAAGGCGATGACCGGCGGCGAAGGCCAGCTCTCCATGGCATTCAGCCGCTATGAAGTTGTGCCGCCCAATGTGCAACAGCAACTGATCGCCCACTGAGCGATCCCCGCCACAAGCGGCGACCCTCCGGTCGCCGCTTGTGTTTCTGCGGTCCGCCCCCTAGAGTCACGCCCATGTCCCCCATCAGGAAACGCCCAATGAAACGCTGGTTGGCCCTGTTTGCCGCCCTCACCCTGCCCCTCTCCGCCCAGGCTTATGACCCCAACGACCTGTTCGCCATCGAAGGCCTGAAGATTGGCCAGATCAGCGACCAGAAGGGACTCACCGGGGTGACCGTCCTGCGCTTCGATCAGGGCGCCACCGCCTCGGTCGATGTGCGCGGGGCCGCCCCCGGTACCCGGGAAACCGACCTGCTGAAGCCGGAAAACCTGGTGGATAAGGTTCACGCCATTGTGCTCTCCGGCGGCAGCGCCTTTGGTCTGGATGCCATGAGCGGCGTCGCCCGCCAATTGGAGTCGGAAGGCATCGGCTTTAACACCGGCGTGGCCCGGGTGCCCATCGTCACCGGTGCGGTGCTGTTCGATCTGGTGGTGGGCGACCCCAAAGCCCGCCCCGATGCCGCCATGGGGCAGGCTGCCGCCAAAGCCGCCAGCCGCAGTGGCCTGACAGAAGGCAACGTCGGTGCAGGCACCGGGGCCAGCGTCGGCAAGATCCGCGGCATGGCGCACGCCACCAAATCCGGCCTCGGGGTCTACAGCGTGCAGCTGGAGAGTGGCCTGGTGGTGGGGGCCGTGGTAGCCGTCAACGCCTGGGGCGATGTCTATGACCGCAACGGCGCCCTGCTGGCAGGCACCCGGGATGAACAGGGCTTTGTGCCGGGCACCGCCCTGATCTTCCAGGGCGCCAATGAGCCGGGCTTTGTCGGCAAAAACACCACCATCGGCGCCATCGTCACCAACGCCAAACTGACCAAGGCGGAAGCGCTCAAGGTGGCCCAGATGGCCCACGACGGCTATGCCCGCGCCATCCGCCCGGTGCACACCATGAACGACGGCGATGCCATCTTTGCGGCGGGTACCGGTGCGCTGGGGCCGGTCAATGTGAATAGCCTGGGCGTCATCGCGGCAGAGGTGATGGAAACCGCCATCCACCGCGCCGTGCTCGCCGCCGAAAGTGCCGGTGGACTGCCCGCAGCCCGCGACGTGAGCGGTCAGTAACCCCTTACATCGGGCCCGGCCGCCAGCCGGGCCCGCCCATCTCAAGATGAACAAATGATCATGGGGACGCCGGCGCCGATGCCGTATCATGGCGTTTTTTCCCCTGTCCCGGCACCGCCCATGCTCCACACTCTGCAAACCCTGGTCAGCGACCTCGGCCCCTACCTCCACCAATACGGTTACCTGTTACTGGCCCTCGCCATTGCGGTTGAAGGGTTTGGCGTTCCCGCGCCCGGGCAAGCCCTGTTGATCGTCTCCGGGGTGTTGGCGGCCGAAGGCGAACTGGCCCTGCCCGGGGTGTTGCTGGTGGCAGCGGGCAGTGCCTTTGGCGGCAACCTGATCGGCTATTTTCTGGGTTTGAAGGGGGAAGGCTGGCTGCGGCGCAAAGGTTGGATCGCCCCGGCCACCGAGGCCCGCCTGCACCGGTTTATTGGCCGTTACGGCATCGCGGTACTGCTGCTCAGCCGCTTTGTTGAGGGGCTGAAGCAAACCATGGCTCTGGGCTGCGGGCTGGCCAATATGCCCCTGCGCACCTTCCTGTTTGGCAACGCCCTGGCCACGGCGGTCTGGGTGGCCCTGTTTGGCCTTGCCCCCGCCCTGCTCTGGCATGAGCGCACCGCCATGACGCTGTTTTATCACGGCCACACCGCCCTCACCTGGGGCATCGTCACCACGGTGCTGCTCACCACCTTGCTGTTGTGGCGCTGGCGCACCCGTCACGCGCCCGTCCGGGCATAAAAAAAGGCGCCCTTCGGCGCCTTT
This sequence comes from uncultured Ferrimonas sp., assembly GCA_964632645.1. GTDB lineage: Bacteria > Pseudomonadota > Gammaproteobacteria > Enterobacterales > Shewanellaceae > Ferrimonas. The sequence goes on from CAZWED010000028.1 coordinate 3,720, forward strand.
TTTCAGCGGGACCATCAGCGCCCCATAACCGCCACCCCAAACAGGTAGGGGTGCGCCAGCAGCAACGCCACGTAAAGCGTCAGCGCCACCACCGCCACCACCAGTTCATGACGCCCGGTGTAATCGGTGCGCCGCTGACTGCGAGAGCGGGCAATGGCCAGCGCGCTGTACAGGGCAAAGCCGCCGAACAGGATCACGGAGGCCAGGTCACCGTTGGCCAGCAGGTGCGCCAGCGACCAGATCGCCACCGACCACAACATCGGGTTGGCGGTCAGCCCCTTCAGTTTGCCCCCCAACAGGTACGTCACCATCAGGTAGCAACTGACCAGCATCAGCAAGGGGGCAAGGTGCCGGGTCCACACTGGCGGCAGCCACACCGAGACATAGCCGGCCTGGCCTTTACCCCAGCCTGCCAGAATCAGGGCAGCCAGCGACAGCAGGGCAAACAGCCCCTTGTAGAGCGGCTCACCGAGGGCTCCGGCCAGCCGGTCACGCAGGGGCGTGCCGGGCACCAGATGCAGCGCGATGAATCCCAACATCCCCAGAGTTAAGGCGATCATAGGTGTCTCCCTGATACCAGACTCAGAACCAGAAGCCGTGCGCGCTGATCGCCACTTCAGCCACCTCACCATACTGGGCTGCAATCTCGCGGATGGCGTCCGCTTTGCCCACCAGCACAAACTGTAGATCCTGCTTCGGGAAATACTTGGCCACCAGAGCCTGGGCCTGTTCCAGCGTCAGCGCATCCACCTGGGCCTGGAAGGCGTTGATCTGATCATCACTCAGGTCGTACAGGTACATCTGGCCCAGCAGCCCGGCCAGCTGCTCCGCGGTTTCGAAGCGAGGCGGGAACTGGCCTTTGACGTAGGCTTTGGCAGAGGCCAGCGTCGCTTCGTCAATGCCCTGGGTCCACAGGCGCTGGTAAGTCTTCAGTGCCAGATCGATCGCCGCCTGGGTGTGTTCGGTGGCGGTAAAGGTGCTGATCTGGAAGCTGCCCGCTTCGCCATAACTGGCAAAGCCGGAACGGGCGCCGTAAGTCAGGCCCGCATTCACCCGCAATTCATCATTCAGCCAGGAGGTGAATCGTCCCCCCAGGATGGTGTTGATCACTTGCAGGCCAACGAAGTCGGGGTTGTCCCGTGCCACGCCAACACCACCGATCAGGAAGGTGGTTTCCCGGGCGTCCGGCTTGTCCACCAGCAACACCCGGGCGTGATCCGGCACCTTCACCGGTTGCGCCAGTTTCGGTGCGGTAGGGGTATCGCCGTCCCGCCAGCGGCCAAAGCGCTGCTCAATGGCCTGGGCCATGGCATCCGGGTCAAAGTCGCCGGCCACCACGATGGCGGCGTTGCGGGGTTGATACCAGCTGCCGTGGAACATGCGCAGATCAAAGGCGTCCAGCTGGGCCAGACGCGCCCCATCGCCGACCGTGGTGTTGGCATAGGGGTGGTCGCCGTAGTACAGCATGTCGAAGTACTGGCGGATCACCTCGCGCGGGCTCTCCTTCTGCTGCGCCAGCATCGCCACGTAACGGTCACGGGCCTTTTTCACCTCCGCGGAGGGAAACGCCGGACGCTGCACCACATCGGCCACCAGGTCGAGCATGGTGTCGGCGTCTTTGGCCAGGAAGCGGGCGCTGACGGTGGTGCCCTCTTTGCCGGCGGCGCTGCTCAGGCTGGCACCCAGGCCATCCACCATCGCCTCCATCTCCGCCTTCTTCATCGTTTCGGTGCCCAGCAACAGGCCCTCCGCCGTCAGCGCCGCCATCCCCGGCTCGCTGTCGTTCACCGCGCCAGCGCGAACCACGGCGTTGACGGTGATGATCGGCACCTGCTTGCGGGGCATCAGGTAGACGGTCAACCCGTTATCCAGAGTGCGGACCTGATAGTCGGGCAGGGCGAATTTCGGCGACGACTTGACCGCCACCGGTGGCGGAACCAGGTTGGCCTGCGGCATCGGTTCCGCCGGTTTCTGGGTGGCGCTGCAGCCGGCCATCACCAGAGCGCTCAACAGCATCATCTTGGCTTTCATTGGTCGGTGTCCTCCTCGGCAGCCAGCACGCCCACGGTGCGGCGGGATTTGATCAGATACTGTTGCGCCACGCGCTGAATGTCCTCAGCGGTGACCGCCCGGTACGCCTCGGGGGCGGAGAACAGGGTGCGGTAGTCGCCGAAGAACAGCTCATAGGTGCCCAGGGTATTGGCCTTGCCGTTGATGGTTTCCATGGTGTCGTAGAACGCCATCAGCTTGCGGTTTTTCACCTTCTCCAGTTCCGCTTCGGTCACCGGTTCGGTGCCCAGGCGGTTGACCTCGGCGATCATCGCCTGCTCCAGTGCGGCCACGTCCACATCCGCCGCGGCAACCGCGTAGAGGTAGAGCAGATTGGGGTCAAAGCTCTCCGGCAGGTAGCCATCCACCGCCAGCGCCATCTGGTTGTCCACCAGTGCACGGCTCAGGCGGCTGCTGTTGCCATCAATCAGCAGGGACAGCGCCAGTTCCAGCGCGTGGTAATCGGCGCTGCTGGTGGCAGGCACTTTGTAGGCCAGCATCAGGTTCGGTGTTGAGACCGAGGGCTTTTGCACGTACACCCGACGCTCGCCTTTCTGTTCCGGCTCGACGGTGCGCACTTCCGGCGGCGGCGTCTGGGCGGGGATGGGCGCAAAGTATTGCTGCGCCAGGGCACTGACCTCTTCAAAGGTCACCGCTCCGGAGATCACCACCACGGCGTTGTTGGGGGCGTAGTAGGTGCGGTGGAAGTTGACCAGATCATCCTGGGTCCAGGCATGGATGTCCGACTGATGTCCGATCACCGGGGTGCTGTAGGGGTGCGCGCGGAAGGCCACGCCCTTTACCTCCTCCTGAAGCATCCGCCAGTTGGAGTTTTCCAGCCCGGTACGGCGCTCGGAATCCACCACCCCGCGCTCGCTCTCCACCATGGCGGGATCGATGGAGAGGTTGGCGATGCGATCCGCTTCCAGCTTAAAGATGGTTTCCATCGCATCGGCGGGGAACCAGTCGGTATAGACCGTCAGGTTCTCGGTGGTGTAGGCGTTGTTGGCCCCACCTGCCGCCTCCATGGTGCGGTCAAACATCTTGGGGCCATACTGCTTGGAACCGTTGAACATCATGTGTTCGAAAAAGTGGGAAAGGCCGGTGATGCCGGGCACTTCGTTACGGGACCCCACTTTCCAGAAGAGGTACATGTTGGCGTTCGGGATGGTGTCATCCTCAAGCACCAGAATGCGCATGCCGTTAGCCAGATCCAGGGTCTGGACATCGTCGGCAGTGGTGGCCTGCGTCAGCGGGCTCAACGCCAGCCCCAGGGCCAGGGTCGCCAGGCGGATCCCCATAAAGCACTCCTTGTGACGAATTGGTCAAAGTTTGATTGAGCATAATGCCACCGGCGGGATCCCTGTCCAACCGGCCGCAACGCATTTGGGCAGAAAAAAGCGGATATGGTTCAGTATGTTGTGGTTATCGGCATGAGGTATTGAAGGGACAGCCGGGCCAATCGCGGCGCCGGAGGGCAAAGCGGCCCCAGTCGTGTCCCACTTCTTCAGCCCCCAGGCTGGTGCCGGTCGAGCCGGCACCACTGAGGGATCATCGTCGGCTGACCAGGGGGTAACCGGCGTCGTCAAACAGTGCCCGGGCCGCCGCCAGCTCGTCGCTCTCCTCCGGGCCCTTATCCAACGCCTGATCAAGCTGGGCCACCAGTTCCGGGGCCATCTGCCAGATCGCATCGGCCAGTTCGCTTTCGGGGATCGCGTAGGTGAAAGCCTGGTGCAACAACCGGCCCGCTTCGGCCAGGTCCCGCTGGGGCACCTCCCCGTCAAAGTGGGCCAACGCCAGTTCAAACATGGCGCGGGGCAGACGACCGTAGCGGATCGCCTCCTGATAGAGGGTCACGGCCGCCGCCGGGTTGGCTTCCACGCCATCGCCATCCAACGTGCGTTGCGCCAGGTCCGCCAGCGCATCCGGATAGTGCTGTTCCGCCGCCTGCTGCAGCCAGATCATCGCCGCCTCTTCGTCGGCGTCACCGCCCTCGCCGGCAAACAACATCACCGCCAGGTGGTACTGGGCATGGGGGTAACCCGCCAGCGCCGCCTGCTCGGAACACGCCCGGGCCCGGGCCAGATCCGGCTTGCCCAGCCAGCCCTGGTAATAGAGTACGCCCAGGTTGGCCATCGCTTCCGGCTGATCCTGCTCCGCCGCCTGGCTCAGGTACTGCTCCGCCTTGACCGGATCCTGGCCATAGCCCTGGCTGCCCGCCAGGTAGAAGTAACCCACCAGGGCCAGCGCGTCCGCCACCCCCTGCTCCGCCGCCGCCTCAATCAGGCGCACCGCCGCCTGAGGGTCGCGCTCGCCACCGTAGCCGTTGAGCAGGGCAACACCATGCTCAAAACGGGCGGAGGGGTGTTCCGCTGCCGCCCGACGAAACCAGTAGGCGGCCTGCTCCAGCGTGCGTTTGGCGTCACTGAGATCCGGCGCCTGTCCGTCGTTTGCCACCGCGAAGGAGCGCGCCCGCTCCTGGTGCATCAGGGCGCGCGCTTTCAGCGAGAGTCCCACCAGGTACTGCGCCTCCGGGTCGTCCTCCATCACGGCGCGGTAGCACAGCTCTCTGCCCGCCACCACGTCCACCGGCTCAAATTGCCAGGCCGGCGCTTCCTCCCCGCCATGCAGCAGCGGAAACACCTCGGCACACAGGCGGGCGGTGTCCTTCACGCTCTTACCCGCCAGCTGAACCAGCTGCTCCAGCGACAGGTGATACTTCTCCGGGTGCGCCCCCTTGTTGCCGTCCCCCCGCAACTTGTGCAGTTTGCGCGCCAGCCGCATGTCGATCACCTTGGCGCGGGCCAGTTGCTCGATGCGGTCGTAGAGGTTTTTGCTGTGGAACTCGAGGTCCGCCCGCTCGCCCAGCCAGGTGGTCAGGCGATGGGCGATGGAGCGCAGATGCACCAGGGCAAAGGTGGGCACATCCAGGCAGTAGCTTCGGGCCAGACGGTAGTCATCAACCAGGCGGCGATCCAGGCGCCGCACCAGCTCCAGGTCATTCATTTTGCGTCCGTTATGACACTCGGGGGGCGATATTCCGATAGTAACAGCTTCCTTTCGCCACACCAGCACCCCGCGCTCCTCCGCGCTTCCCGGCACCGGAGAAACATCATCGCGACCCCCATCACACATTGGCCGGCTTTCTCGACCCCGCGCCAGTTTGCCACGCCGCCCCGACGCCCGGACGGCGCGAAAACCCGGTAAAAACGGCGCGTTGTCCGGAGAAAACTTCCTCCACCCTCCGGTCACGGTAGGCCCGAATGGGGACGCGTAACCTTGGCCTCAACAAACACAAAGGATGATTGGGAGAGAACGATGTCGAGCAGACGCTCCTTTTTGAAATACGGCGCCGCCCTGACGGCCACCGGGCTGACCGTGTCTTTGCCGGCCAACGCCGCGGATGCCCCCAAGTGGGACGAAGAGGTGGATGTACTGGTGATCGGTTCCGGCTTCGCCGGCCTGTCCTGCGCCCTGAACGCCAAGCGTGAAGGCCTGGGCAGCGTACTGGTGCTGGAAAAAATGCAGGTGATTGGCGGCAACTCCGCCATCAACGGCGGCTGGTTTGCCGTTCCCCGCAACCCGATCCAGCTGGCTCAGGGCATCACCGACGACAGCCCGGAAGAGCTGGTCAAGGATCAGCTGATCGCCGCCCGCGGTATGGGCGACGAAGCCAAGCTGCGCAAACTGGCCAACCACGCGCTTGACGCCTACCAGCTTTGCGTGGACTCCGGCGTGCAGTTCAAAAAGGACTTCAACATCCAGGTGGGGGGCCACAACAAAGCCCGCGCCATCCGGACCCAGCATGGCACCGGTGGTGACATCACTTCCAAGCTGTACGAAGTCAGCAAGCGCGAAGGCGTGGAGTTCCGCCTGCAGCACTACATCGAAGACCTGGTGGTGGAAAACGACGAAGTGACCGGTGTCGTTGTACGTCGTGGCTACCGCTTCCCCGATGACAGCACCGGCCACACCCTGCGCATCAAGGCCCGCAAGGGCGTGATCCTGGCGACCGGCGGTTTCACCCGCAACATGAAGCTGCGCGCCATGGTCGACCCCTCCCTGGATCCGACCCTGGATGGCACCAACCACCTGGGTGCGACCGGCGAAGCGATGCTGTCGGCCATGGGCCACGGGGCGCTGGCGGTGCACCTGAACATGATCCAGACCGGTCACTGGGGCTCCCCGGACGAGGGTGGCTTTGGCTGGTCCAACGCCCTGCTCTCCATCGGCTGGCACCAGGGGATCTCCGTCTCCGTGCTGAGCGGCAAACGCTACATGGATGAGCGCGGCGACCGCCTCTACTGCTCCACCCGCATCATGGCCAACCGCTACGAAGACGGTTCCCCGGCCTACCCGCTGGTGTTCATCAACTACGACAAGTACGGCCAGGACGAGCGGGTAACCCGCGCCCTACGCGACAAGATGGCGTGGAAGGTGGACAGCCTGGAAGCGATGGCGAAGCAGTTCAACGTGCCGCTGGCCGAACTGAAAAACACCGTTGCCCGCTGGAACGAGCAGGTGAAACAGGGCGTTGACCCGGACTTCAACCGCAAGATGGACACCGCCGAGGTGCTGAAGGCGCCGTTCGTGGTCTCCCGCATCTGGCCGAAAGTGCACTACTGCATGGGCGGCCTGAAAACCGACGCCGACGGTCGCGTGCTGAGTGCCAAGACCCTGGAGCCGATGAAGGGCCTGTACGCCGCCGGCGAAGTGACCGGTGGTACCCACGGCGAAGCCCGCCTGAGCTCCTGTGCCTGCCTGGAAGGCCTGGCCATGGGCTTCATCGTACCCAAAGCCATCAAAGCCGACGCCTGAGGAGAGCACCCATGAAACACCTGTTGATCAGCCTGGGCCTCGCGCTGGCACTGACTTCTGGCGCCCAAGCCGGCGAACTGGTTGCCGTGAAGGGCAAACTGGAAGGCCGCAGCAACCACGCCTTCCTGTACGAAGACGGCTGTAACGGCTGCCACACCGGCAACGCCAAGAAGTTCGTCGATGACAGCGCCTGCATTGCCTGTCACGGCACCATCGACACCATCGAGATCACCACCGATCTGGTGCTTGAGGAAGCCAACCCGCACAAGAGCATCCACTACGGCAACGGCGCCAGCTGCCTGGCCTGCCACGCCGAGCACGACACCAAGGCACCGGTGTGCGCCGAATGCCACCGCACCTGGTTTAACGAACGTTAATTCTGCTTCAGGGCCCGTCCATACGGGCCCGTTACCTTTTGCAGCTCAATCGGAGAGAGGATGATGAAACTGCACCCTGCCGCCCTGATCCTGGCCACGCTGTTTGCCGGCAACGCGTTCGCCGACCACGGCAAAGTCAGCTTTGAAATGGCGCAACGCCCCTACCAGCAGCCAACCGCCATTCCGTACGACTACAGCCCCTATTCCCCGCAAACCACCATGCCCGAACAGTGTCGTGACCCGCTGGTGGAGCAGTACATCGCGGACTGGGAAGCGGGCAAAATCGACTTCAACACCATCCAGGCCAACGATTCCATCGCCAAAGACCAGCGTTTCTGCAAAGGTCTGGATGACCAGGGCAACATCCTGGAAGTGAAAAACTGCGACCTGAACAACGCCCCGGTGGGCTACCTGTGGAAAGAGCTGTCCGACTACCCGACCACCATCGGCATCACCAACGGCGGCAAATCCGACCACGAACCGCACTTCCACGGCCAGCCGGAGTGCTACTACGCCGTCAGCGGCCGCGCCCGCACCCTGGCGGACGGCGAGTACAAGTGGATGGAAAAGGGGATGTATTTCTACATTCCGGGCAACACCATTCACAACACGCCGATCACCGAGGAGGAAGGCTTCGGCGTGCTGTACTGGTACCCGAAGAACGGCCACTTTGACGGCTTCAAGTACTACTGGCGCAAAGACGTGAAGAACCTGCGCGTGACGGAAGAAGCCTTTGACCGCGTTGACATCATGCGCAAAGCCGCCATGGGCCTGGGCCCCTACGGCACCAACGAAGCCCGCTTTAAGTAAGGCTCAGCGAGTCGCCAGGGATGGCGGCTCCCCCGCCCCACACCGCCCCGCCTGCTGGCAGAGTTCACAGCGGTTGAAGCGGTCCTCCAACTGACGGTAGTAGAGATGCACCCGCATCCCGATCCGTTCGAAGTCCGCCAGGGCCAGGGGCTCCCGCCACTGGTAAGGCAGCAGCACCTTCTGCAGCTGGCGAAACAGGGTAAAGCGTTTCTCTTTCAGGTAACGACGGTCAATCAACTGGCTCTGGTAAGCCGACAGGGCACCACTCAGGTAGAAGGTGATCGCCTGGGTCAGCTCCAGCACCTCCTCTTCGGTCGCCACCAGTTCTCCGGCCGCCACCGCGTCCATGACGTAGCCCTTAATGGCGCGCCAGAACAGGTTGATGCGGGATTCAAACGCCTTCACCTTTTCCGGGCTGGCCCGGCGCCACACCATGGGGTTTACCGCCACCTGCCGCACCAGATTGAAGGTGGGGGCAAAGTGGGTGGCCTCAAAAGTGAACATGATGGGGATCAGCACCCGCTGCATCGGGGTCAGGTCCGGGTACTGGGCTTCAAAGGGCGCGAAGTGATTGCTGGTGGCATTGCGCAGAAAGCAGCACACCAACAGGTCCTCCTTGCTCTCAAACAGTTTGTAGAGCGAGCTGTTGGCGATCCCCGCATGGTTGGCCAGATCGGAAATCTTAAACGCGATCAGCCCCTGGGTTTCGATCAGCCATTCGGTGGCGTTCAGAATCAGGTGACCGCGGTCATACTGCGCGACTGAGCTGGGGCATTGCATCCATTTGAACCCGGTTGATGTAGGCAGTCACGCAGCATAACCAGAAGCTCCGGGGGATTTCGTCGGGCAGTTCACAAAGGGGTTCTGGCCCCCCCCGGCCGGTCAGGACTTTGATGCGATTCTGCGATCCAATCGACGTGCCAGAACCCCCTGGCGATGGCGGGTCAACGGGTAGCGCCAGGCCAACACCATCATCGGCACCAGCAGCAGGCAAGGCCAGATAACGAACCCCAGCTTCAGACCGCCGATCGCCTCACCGGTCAGCGCCGACTTGCCGGTAAAGCCAAAGGCCGCCGGTATCGCCAGGGCGATGGCCCCGCCGATCCCCTGGTTGAACTTGGTGATCAGGGCCTGAAAGGCGAACAGGATGGCGGCACGGTCCTTGCGATTCTTCCAGCGGTCGTAGTCCACCACATCCGCCAGCAGAGAGGGCAACACCAGGGAGGAGAGCCCGAGGAAGAAGCCAAAGCCGGTCATCGCCAGGATCATCGGCATCAGCGAGTCCGGCCCCGGCTCCAGGGCCAGCACCATCAGCAGACAGGCGATCATCCCCACGCCGGAACCCGCCCAGGCCCGATGCTTATCCACCCACTTGAGCAGGTGCAGCCACAGGGGCATGCCAGCCGCCATCGCCAGAGTCATCGGCATGGCGATCTTGGCAATGGCGTCGGCGTGGCCGAGGTAGAAACTGGCGTAGATGACGAACAGGGATGACACGGCACCGGTGGCCAGCCCGAACAGGATTTGCGTCAGCAGAAAGTAACGCAGTGGCGCAATGGTGGAGAGCGCCCCGGCCAGGTCCTGGAATCGGGGACGAACCCGGCCTGGGTGGGCTTTTTCCGGCACCGCATACCACATCAGCGCCAGCCCGATGGGCAGCGCCAACAGGATAAAGACCGCCAGCACCGCGAACACTTCGGAAGTAAAACCACTGCGCCCGAGCAGGATCATCGGGCTGGCCATAAACAGCAGCCCGCCGATAAACCCCAGCATCTGCCGCCACAGCACCACCCGACTGCGCTCCTGGTAATCACCGGACAGCTCGGCCGCCAGTGCGCTGTGGGGGATCTCAACCGCCGTCCAGCCCAACGTCACCAACAGATACCACCCCAGCAGGTACCCCACACCAGCATCGCTGTGGGGTTGGAACAGGGGCCAGAGCCCCAGCATCACCAACAGCACGCCAAGCGCCATCCACACCTTACGGCGCCCACTCCGGTCAGACAGCCAGCCCAGCAACGGGTCGGTGATGCCATCGAAAATCCGCGCCACCAGGGTGGCGGTTGCCAGACCGGCGGCGGTCACCGCGGTGGTTTCCAGGTAGAACGCCGGTAGCATCGCCGCCGTGGGCGACATCAACATCGACAGGGGCAGGTTCAGCAGGCCAAACAGCAGCAGCTGTCGGCGGGGCAAGGGTTGCGACATGGGGGTGACTCTGAAACAACAACGGATGGCGCTGGCCATCCGTTTTCGGGGTTACGCCTGGGTGGCCTCGTGCATCACACTGGCGGCTTCTTCGGTGGCCAGTTTTGCCAGGTCCTTGTCCACCAGGTAGAGGCCCTGACCGTCGTTGCCCACCAGCTCCAGCTTGTCGAGGATCGACTTGAACAGCTTCTCCTCTTCGTGCTGCTCGGCCACATACCATTGCAGGAAGTTGAAGGTGGAGTAGTCCTGGTTGGTGAATGCGGCGTGAGCCAGCTCGTTGATCTTGCGGGTCACCAGCTGCTCATGCTCGTAGGTTTTGGCGAACAGGGAGGCCAGGCTGTCAAACTCGTGCTCCGGCGCGTCAATGGCGCCCAGCATCGGCAACCCGCCCGCTTCGCTGACGTAGGTGAACAGGCGACGCATGTGCTCCATCTCCTCGTCGGCGTGCGCCCGCAGGAACAGCGCCGCCCCCTCGAAGCCCTTATCCTCACACCAGGCACTCATCTGCAGATAGAGGTTGGAGGAGAAAAACTCCAGGTTAATCTGTTCGTTAAGCTTATCAACCATCGCCTTGGACAGCATGGTTCACTCCTTGTCTTAAAGCGGGACACTGGCCCACATAGTCGCAATAAACCCCGGCGGATTCAAAGAAAAGTGAGCAGAAAGCGGCCGGAGCATCCGCTCAGTGATCCGCCTCTTGAACCACCCTCGTCGCGGCCCCCGGATAACGCAGCAACACCAGCGGCTGATGACGCCGATAGGCCAGAAAGGGCCCGGCTATCGGCCCGGGGGCCGATTCCGGCGCCAGCGGCACAAAACCCAGGCTTTGATAAAAGGGAGTCAGGTGGGGAAGGGAAAAGCACCAGATCGGCGCGGAAAACCCGGCCAGCAAAAATGTCATCAGGGCACGGGCCAGACCCTGCCCCCGGCGGGTGTCGGCCACCCGCAGCGCCCGCAGCACCCAGTGGCCTTCCCGGGGACTGAGCCTCACGGCGGCCACAATGGTCCCGCCCCCGGCGCGCAATACGGCAATGCGCTCATCGCGGCGGGCCGGCTCTTTCTGGCCTTCAGCGGCGTAGAAACGCGTGGCCAGCGGCGCCGCTTCCGGCCTGAGCCACTGTGGCATGATCGCTTTCATCGCGGCGACGCTACACTTGTATTGAGGCTTGAAGAAGGACTCTGGCATGAACGCCGAAGTAGAGGATCGCCGACGGGGAGAGCGGCGCAATCAGCACGACCGACGCCAATACCGACGGTTCGGGCTGCAAGGACAGGATCGGCGCCACCGGTTAGGGCGGCGCAGCACCGATCCTTCACCCTTCTGATCCGGATGACATGGCCGCCTTTACGTACACATCAAAGCGGTTTTTCTTGGTGTCGATGCTCATGGTCGGCGGTTTACCGTCCAGCGGCTCAGCGTAGTCGGGGCGTTTGACCACCACCCGTCTGGTCGCCAGAGCCAGCGCTGGCGCCAACAGGCCGTCCGCGTCCAAATCGGCCCCCACCAGCGCCTGAAACACCCGCATCTCTTTTTTCACCTGGGCCGACTTGGCCCGGTGCGGGTACATGGGATCGAGAAACACCACGTCCGCCGATTCAGACAGGGCGGCCAGCGCTTCTAAGCTGTTGCCGTGAAACAGCCGCATCCGTTGTTGCACCCAGGGCCCAATCTCGGGGTCGTCATAGGCGCGGCGCAAGCCATCTTCCAGCAGGGCCGCCACCACGGGGTGGCGCTCAACCAGCACCACATCACAGCCCAGACTGGCCAGCACAAAGGCGTCGCGGCCGAGGCCAGCGGTGCCATCCACCACTTTGGGGGTGGCGCCCCCTTTCAGACCCACCGCTTTAGCGATGGCCTGACCGCGGCCCCCGCCAAACTTGCGTCGGTGGGCCACGGCGCCGCTGACCAGGTCCACTTCAATGGCACCGAGCTTGGGTTGCTGGCGATCGTACAGGCGCAGGCGATCCTGCTCCAGGGTCAGGCGGAACGGCGCATCGTCGTGGTGTGAAAGGTGCCAGCGCTGGGCCAGATCGGCCAGGCGCTCGGGCTGCTCGCTGGCAGGGTCGAGGTAGATGGTGGTGGACATAGGGCTCCCATGGTGATCAGCGGCAGAGTAGTGGATCACCGGGAGCCCTGCAAGCGGGCGCGTTATGCGGCGTTGGGTGCCTGAAGGGCGACCTCCGGCAGTTCCGGATAACGACGCAGGGCTTCACGGCAGCGGTTACGCCAGTCGGCGTGTCCCTCGGCCATCCCCACACCGGTCAGCAAGCCCGCCAGAGCATCGAGCAAACCGTCGGTTTCCGCCAGCTCCGGAGTGGGTGCCAGGGTCTGACGGCTGGACT
>CAZWED010000028.1:16331-17536 GCA_964632645.1 uncultured Ferrimonas sp.
GGTGCCAGTCAGGATCAGCGCTTCCACGCCGGCGGCGCGGGCACGGGCCACCAGGGCGGCGCTCTCCGCTTCATCCAGGCCCAGCAGGCCCTGCTGACGGGCATCCTGCAGGATCCCCTCCAGCGCCTTGACCAGCTCTTCGACCAGCGCGCGCAGCGCCAGTTGACGTTGATCCGCCGCGCGACGCCACAGCTCGGTGTGACTGACCAGCAGTTCAAGCTGGGCCAGCACCTCGTCCCGCAGCAGGCGAACCCGCTCGGACGCCAACAGCGTGACAAAACGCTCCATCGGCGTCAGGTCCATTTCGTTCAGGCGAGCGATCCACTCGTGACGTTGCTGCAGGCTGATTTGCACCAGCGCCGCCATCATGTCTTCTTTGCTGAGGAAATGACCGTACAGTGTGCCGACAGAGCACTCGGCAGCGCGAGCCACGTCTGCCATCCGGAAATCCAGGGCACCTTTGCCCCGGGCCGTAACCAATGCTGCCGATAAGATGCGCTGTTCCCGCGCTTTGAACAGTTCCGACTTGTTCATTAGGTTGTCCCTTGATTAAAACTGGGTCCCATCCGCAGCGCCGCAAAAACGCTGCCCTGTTGGGGTAACGGATATGAAATCAAAAAGTGCGCAAGCCAACTGGGCGGAAGATCACACTCATGGAGAAAATAACTCTTTTAGAACAGTCACTTGTGCATACCTCCACGCCGATCCGGTCACCCTGGCCTGACCGGGAGAGGCTAACTGTCTCATTTCGGTGATTTTTCGTCTGTGTCCGGCCTCGGGAAGAATCGTCTTCGACGCCCCGTCGAACGCTATCGTTTGATAAATGAAGACAATATCCAATCCGTTCGGAGCGCGGATCCTAGGCGAGGCAATCCCCCTTCACAATGCGACTTTGGTGCCGAACGGATCCCGCCGGCCTCAGGGGGCGGTTCGGTCTTCGGCGACCCAGTAGCGCACCAGCAAGCGAACCGTCTGCGGCATCATCAGCACCACGCCCAGGCCCATCATCATTCCCGGATCACGCAACGGTGATCCCGCAAGAGGGGCATTGAGGTAGCCGTAAAGCCCCGCCAGGGCCATGCCCCAGCCCAATAGGTTCATCACCACCAGGCCCCATCCCCAGCGGTATAAGAAGGCATCCATTTCCTTTCTCCTTGGCAACGTCCTGTCGCACAACGCCAAGGTGCCCGTCCGCCGGGGCAAAA
>CAZWED010000029.1:0-17292 GCA_964632645.1 uncultured Ferrimonas sp.
GTGGCGCCCTCTTTGGTCAACTGACGCAGGGTATCCCAGTCCATCATGTTGGCGCGGCCAACCGGGGTCGGGTTGATAAAGAGGGTGTAGGGGAAACCATAGCGCTTCAGCACCGGGTGGCCGTTCTCAAAGATGTTCTGGTAACCGTCATCAAAGGTGATGGCCACGGTCTTCGGGGGCAGGGGGGTCTGAGTGCGGATGGCGTCAATGATGGTTTGCAGAGCGACGACATTGAACTGGTTCTCGGCCAGATAGGCCATCTGCTCTTCAAACTGGGCGGGCGTCACGGAGGTGATGGCCGGCGTGTTTTCGCTGACGTGGTGGTACTGTAGGATCACCGCAGCCTGTACCGGCAATGCAGCGCACCACAGCGGCAGCCACGTAAGCAGCCGAAGTATCGAATTCTTCATTGAGGTTCCCAATTCCTGTTATGACGGTCACCGCCATTTTGCGGCAGTGGGAAGGGCATCGTCGCACCTTCTTGCTGGCGCTGCCGATGATCCTGTCCAACGTCACTATCCCCTTGTTGGGGCTGGTGGATACGGCCGTGATCGGCCATCTGAGCGACGCCTACTATCTCGGTGGCGTGGCCGTTGGCGCCATGATTATAACCTTTTTGTTCTGGATACTGGGATTTTTGCGGATGGCCACCACCGGGCTGGTGGCCCAGGCCTTCGGAGCCGGCGATCCCCTCGGCCAGCTCCGGGTGGTGTTTCAGGCGGGCCTGATGGCGCTGGCGCTGGCGGCGCTTCTGCTGCTGTTTCAGGGGCCGATCCTCGCCATGGCCCTCACTCTGGTGGGGGGCAGTGCCGAGGTTCAGCACTATGCCAGTGTCTACTTTTCGGTGCGGATCTGGTCCGCCCCCGCCGCCCTGCTCAACCTGGCGCTGCTGGGCTACCTGCTGGGGCGACAGAGCCCCCGCTCCGCCATGTGGCTGTTGCTGTGCAGCAACGGCCTGAACATCGCGCTGGATCTGCTGTTTGTGGTGGGCTTTGGCTGGGGGGTTGCCGGGGCAGCTGCGGCCAGTGTGGTGGCGGACTACGGCGCCCTGGCGCTGGCCCTGACTCTGGTCTGGCACCAGTTGCCGCCGGAGCTGCGCGGCACGGCGACTCTGGGGTCGCTCAATCTGCAGGGCTGTGGCCGGTTGCTGGCGCTGAATCGGGACATCTTTATTCGCACCCTTTGCCTGCAACTGTGCATGGCCTTTGTCACCGCCCAGGGGGCGCGCCTCGGTGATGTGGTGGTGGCGGCCAACTCCGTGCTGATGAACTTCACGTTGCTGATGGCCTACGCGCTGGACGGGTTCGCCTATGCCGCGGAAGCGGAAGTGGGCAGGGCCAGCGGGGCCCGCGAGCGGGAAGGGATCCGCCGTGCCGTGGTGTTGGGGGGATTCTGGTCGGCCCTGACGGCCCTGGCCTTTACCCTGCTGTTTCTGGCCGGGGGAGAGGGGCTGATCGGCCTGCTCACCAGCATTGAACCGGTGCGTGCGACCGCTGCGGAGTATCTGCCCTGGGTGGTGATCTACCCGCTGCTGGCGTTTACCTGTTTCCTGTTTGACGGGGTCTACATCGGCGCGGCCCGAGGCAGGGCGATGCGCAACAGCATGCTTTGGTCGGCGCTGGGCTTCTTCGCCCTGTGGGCATTGGCCCGGCCGCTGTTGCCGGGCAACCACGCGCTGTGGCTGGCGTTCTGCGGTTTTATCGCGCTGCGCAGCCTGACCCTTTCCGGCCACTTCTGGTGGAGCTGGCGACAAGGCCGGTGGGGAGAATAAAAAACGCCGGCCCCTGGGCCGGCGTTTTTTCACAGCGGGTGACTCAGAAGTAGGAGTGCTCGCCGTGCTCGTGTTCGGTGACGTCTTTCACCGCAGACAGCTCACCGGCAAACTCTTCCAACAGCTGCTTCTCAATGCCGTCCTTAAGGGTCACGTCCACCATGGAGCAGCCGTTACAGCCACCGCCAAACTGGATCACGGCGATGCCGTCATCGGTCAGTTCAATCAGGGTGATGTAGCCACCGTGACCGGCCAGCTGAGGGTTCACCTGGGACTGGATCACGTATTCCACGCGGTCACGCAGCGGAGCGTCGTCAGCCACTTTACGCATCTTGGCGTTGGGGGCTTTCAGAGTCAGCTGGCTGCCGAGCTGATCGGTCACGTAATCGATCAGGGCTTCTTCCAGGAAGGGGGCGCTCTTCTCGTCGATCATGGCATTGAAGCCTGCGAACGGCAGCTCAATGTCATCCGCTTCCACGGCGTCCGGCGGGCAGTAGGAAACACCGCACTCCGCTTGCGGGGTGCCCGGATTAATCACGAAAACACGGATGTTGGTGCCTTCCGGTTGGGAAGACAGCAGTTTGGCAAAATGGGCCTGAGCGGCTTCGGTAATGGTGATCATACTGGCTCTCTTAAAACCTGAGCTTTCGACTCGGATATCTCATGATAACCGGATTGGGTCGCCGATTATAGAGTCAGAGGGTGAAGAGGATCACGCTTTGTTGGCTAGGCCCCGGGGTGGTTGTTACACTGCGGGAGCATAACGATAACAAGCGGTTCATGGACGATGAAGAAACTGATAGCGATTGGGGCGCTGTTTTGCGCCCTGGCGTTGCCGTCTCAGGCAAACTCTCCCCTGACGACTCTGGCCCCCGATACCCCCTATCTGGAAACCCTGCCCACCCCATCCGAGCATTTTCGCGGGGCGGTGGGCGAACGTCACCTCAGATACGATGAAGTGAGTGCCTACTTTCAGCGATTGGCTGATGAAAGTCCGCGTGTGACGCTGGAGAACATCGGTTTCAGTCACCAGGGACGCCCCCAGTGGGCGGCGATCATCACCAGTGAAAGCAACCAGCAGAAGCTGCCACAGCTGCTGGCGCAGCGGACCCGGGCGGCTCAGGGTGAACGGGTCAATGGGCCGGTCGTGATCTGGCTGGCGTATTCCATTCATGGCGACGAGGCGAGCGGCCTTCACGCCAGCCCGTTGTTCGCCTATCACCTCGCTGCGGGGCAGTCCGCCGAGGTAAAACGCTGGCTGGATGACGCGATCATCATCCTCACTCCGAGCCAGAATCCCGATGGTCACGACCGATTCAGCAATTGGGTGAACGGTTACCGGGGCGCGGTGCCCAGTGGTCACAACTACCATCGCGAGCATTTTCAGGGCTGGCCGTCAGGCCGGGTTAACCATTATTGGGCAGACCTGAACCGCGACTGGCTCTATCAGGCGCATCCGGAGAGCCAGGGGCGGGTGGCCTTTTTCCAGCGCTGGCTGCCCCATGTGGTCAGCGATTATCACGAGATGGGGCATGAGAGCAGCTACTTCTTCCAGCCCGGTGTGCCGGATCGCACCCATCCCCTGACGCCGAAGGAAAACCAGGCGCTGACGGCCCGCATTGCCCGTCATCATGCCCAGGCGCTGGACGCGCTGTATCAACCCTATTTTTCCCGCGAGTCCTTTGACGATTTCTATTACGGCAAAGGCTCCACCTACCCGGACATCAATGGCGCCGTCGGCATCCTGTTTGAGCAAGCCACTGCCCGGGGCCTGCATCGCGACAGTGAGCGGGGCGAGGTGACGCTGGCACTGGGAATACGCAACCACCTGGCCACCTCCTTCTCTACCGTGCGCGGGGCGCTGGCGGAGGCGGAGGCATTGACCCGTTACCAGCAGCGCTTCTTTCAGGAGGCTCTGGAAGCGGGACAGGATCGGCGGGGCGCCGGCTACCTGGTCTCCGCCCGGGGAGATCGCAACCGCCTAAAGGCGTTTGCCGCCATCCTGAACAGCCACCGGGTGTCCTACGCCTTCCTGCGGGAGGCGGTGGAGCAGGACGGCCAGCGGTTTGCCCCGGGGGATCTCTTTATTCCCTTCGCCCAGCCGCAATACCGGCTGGTGGAAGCCTTGTTTGATGAGCGCACCGAATTCGCCGACAACACCTTTTACGACGTTTCGGCGTTCTCTGCGGAGCTGGCGTTTGACCTGGCCCGGGCTGAGACCCGCCGGGCGCCGAAGACGCAATCCGAGGCCCCACAACGGCCATCCATACAATACGACCAGCCGGCGCTGCAGTGGCTGATCCCCTGGGGGGACCGCCTGGCCCCTGCCGCGTTGAACCGCCTGCTGGAGGCCGGGGTACGGGTGCGTTTTGCCGAGCGTGCAGGGCAGGTTCAGGGCCGTCACGGTGCCATCGACTACCAGGCGGGCGCGCTGACCGTGTTGGGCAACCAAGCCAACCTGGCCGCCACACTCAACGCGCTGGAGCAGGAACTGGGGATTCAGGCGCTGCCTTTGGTCTCCGGCCAGGCGCTGGCGGGCTCGGATTTGGGCAGCCGCCGTTTTCATGCGGTGAAACCGGTCAAGCCAGCCATCCTGGTGGGGCGTGATGTCAGCCAGTATGAGGCAGGGATGCTGTGGTATTACCTGGACCGCATTCTTGGCATCGAAACCGTTCTGCTGGATGGCGAATACTTCACCCGTACGCCGCTCTCCGAGTTCACCCACCTGTTTCTGGTGGACGGGGCCTACAGCAAGCTGACCGCGGCCAAAGCGGCGATTGATCCCTTTGTCCGGGGCGGTGGCACCGTGGTGGCCTGGAAGCGCGGGGTGGCCAAACTGGCGCAGTGGGATCTGGTGGGCGTCACCGTCAACCAGCGCCACTTCTTCACTCCGGAGTTTGCCCATGCCGGCGAGCAGGCCGCGTTTGCCCAGCGCGATGATGAAGACGCCCGCCGTACCATCGGCGGCGCCATTGTCCGCTGGGATCTGGACACCACCCACCCTCTGGGCTTTGGCCTGAGTGCGGCACTGCCGATGATGAAGAACCGTGAGTTGTCGATCGTGCCGAAAGCCAACACCGGCCGCACCCTCGCTCGCTATGGCGAGTCGCTGTTGTTGTCCGGGTACATGGCGCCGGAGTATCAGAAAGCGCTCTCCGGCGAAGTCGCGGCCCATATCCAGTCGTCGGGCTCGGGCCAATATGTGCTGTTGGCGGACAACCCGCTGTTCCGCAACTTCTGGCTCGGCGCCGAAGGGCTGGTGGCCAACAGCCTGTTTCTGGTTCCTGCCCTGAACTGATTCAACGCAGGGCGCTGGCCAGCACCCAATACTGGCTCACGCTGTGGCCCTGACGTCGCAGCGTGGCCGCCAGGGTGGCGAAGGTGGTACCGGTGGTGACCACATCGTCCACCAGCGCCAGGTTGGTCAGACGTGGTCCCGGTTGCACCGCAAAACAGTCCCTGAGATTACGGCGACGGTCCGCCCCGGAGAGGCCATGCTGATCGCGGGTGCGGCGTTGCTTGATGACCCGGTCTTCAATCACGGGCAGGGCCAGCCGCTGCCCCAGCGCCCGGGCGATCAACACGCTGTGGTTAAACCCCCTAAGCGGCAGTTTCGACGGGTGCATGGGCACCGGCACCAGGGCATCCGGCCTGGGCAGGGCGCCCAATGCCCAGAGGGTTTCCAGTCGCCGGGCGAGGGCTTCTGTCAGGGGCGGAATTAGGCTCAGGCGCCGGTGGATCTTGATCGCCCCGGCCAGGTAACCCAGCGGGTGGTGGTAGGGGTAGGCGCAGACCAGCGGACGCCAGCGCTTTTTGCCCAGGCAACTGCCGCATCGCCAGGGCACGGGGGCGGGCAGCGGCCGGCTGCAACCCAGGCAGAGCGGGCCCGGCTCGCCGTCCGTCAGGCAGACATCGCACAGACCCTGGCCCTCACTGCAGTGTTGCTGACACAGCAAGCAGCGGTTGGGTAAACTGCGCTCCATCACGCCAAGCAGGCGCTTCAGCCAAAAGGAAACGTCCATGTCCATCCCCTCCAGACTAACCAAGCCGTCGCTGCATGTTCAATGGCAGGGGGAGGGCGCGCCGCTGTTGCTGCTCCACGGTTGGGGCATGAATGGGGCGGTATGGCAGGGGATAACGGCGGATCTGGTGGGGGTTGGTTTCCGGGTGGGGCAGGTGGATCTGCCCGGTTTCGGTTTCTCCCGCCCTCTGCCAGGGGCCGGTTTGGTGGCGCTGGCGGAGGGGGTGCTGGCGGCCGTTGACGGCCCGCTTCACCTGCTGGGCTGGTCGCTGGGCGGGCTGGTCGCCACCCGGGCCGCCTTGTTGGCGCCGGATCGGGTGGTCAGCCTGGTGACGCTGGCCAGTTCTCCGGCGTTTCAGGCCGCCGAAGGCTGGGGCGGCATTAAGCCGGCGGTACTCAGCCAGTTTGGTGAACAGTTGGCGCAGGACCTGCCCCGCACCGTCGACCGGTTTTTTGCCCTGCAGGCGATGGGTTCGCCGACCGCCCGCGACGACGTCCGTGCGCTGCGTGCGGCCGTGGCGGAGCGCCCCGCGCCGGATGCGGGGGCGCTGGCGGATGGGTTGACGCTGCTGCAGGCGTCGGACCTGCGTGCAGAGCTGGCCGGGGTGCGCGCCCCGTGGCTGCGCTTGTACGGACGGCTTGATGGCCTGGTGCCCGCCCGAACCGTGCCCCAGGTGGACGCTCTGGCGCCGGCGTCGCACTCGGTGATCTTGCCCAAAGCGTCTCACGCGCCCTTTATTTCCCATCGACAAGCGACCCTGTCGGAACTGAAAAGGTTTTACCTAACCCTTTGATCGGTTAATAATTGACCGGGGGTGTTTCGTCACATGTTCCTGGTTTCCAATTTTCCTAATGTCCCAATTGCCACCACCAAT
This sequence comes from uncultured Ferrimonas sp., assembly GCA_964632645.1. GTDB lineage: Bacteria > Pseudomonadota > Gammaproteobacteria > Enterobacterales > Shewanellaceae > Ferrimonas. The sequence goes on from CAZWED010000029.1 coordinate 6,668, forward strand.
CCCGCCACGGAAAGTGCGCAGCGGGAGGCGGCGGCGCGGGTGCCGATCAGCCGGCCTGAGCCGCTGCTGAAAAGCGCTGCCGAGCGGGCGCTGGATCCGGAGCGGGAGCGCTCCCGGGTGGTGGCCCGGCGTTTTGATGGTTCCACCCAGGAGCAGTCGAAAGAGGAGCAGGAAGCGCAGTCGGGATCGGGCCAGGAGGGCAAAGACGCGCCCCTGAGCTGGCGCGAGGCTCTGGCCCAGGCGCGGCCGGTGATGGAGCGTCCGGGCAACCGTCGGGCGTCGGAAAAGGCGACACCGGTGTGCCACCCGGCGGTGAATCTGGATAAGGCCGCCTACGCCCAGTTTGAGCAGATTGTCCGGCGTTACTACGAGCAGGTTGCCCAGCCGCATTTGCCCGCCCGCTTTGAAGCCCGTACCTGAGCGGAGTTTGTCCGCAGAAAAAAGCCGCCCGTGGGCGGCTTTTTTTGGGCCGGTGCAATCAGCGGCGCTTCTTGGCGTTGGCGAACGCGTCGGCAAAGGCTCCGGAGAGCCCGCCGCCATTCTGGGCGGGACGCTGGCCTCTCGGCTCCTTACGGGGGGCGCGTTCCGTACGCTCCCGGCCGGCACTCCGCTGGCTGCGCTGGTCGCCCGGTTGGTCGTCCAGTCGCATGGAGAGACCGATGCGCTGGCGGGGCACGTCCACCTCCATCACCTTAACCTTCACCACGTCGCCGGCTTTGACGACGGTGCGCGGGTCGTCCACAAACTTGTTGGAGAGGGCACTGATGTGCACCAGGCCATCCTGATGCACGCCGATGTCGACAAAGGCACCGAAGTTGGCCACGTTGGTCACCACCCCTTCCAGCACCATGCCCGGTTCCAGATCGGACACCTTCTCCACCCCCTCCGCGAAGGCGGCGGTTTCGAACTGGCCACGCGGATCCCGGCCCGGTTTATCCAGCTCTTTCAGAATGTCCGTTACGGTAGGCAGACCAAAGCGCTCGTCGGTGAAATCGGCGGCGCGGATCTGCTGGAGGGCCCCGGAGTTGCCGATCAATTCGCTCACCGGGATGCCGGTATGGGCGCTGATCTTCTCCACCACCGGGTAGGCTTCCGGGTGTACACCGGAACCGTCCAGCGGGTTGTCGCCCCCCACGATGCGCAGGAAGCCGGCGCACTGCTCGTAAGCCTTCGGCCCGAGGCGGGCCACTTTGAGCAGCTGCTTGCGGTTGGTGAAGCGGCCATGCTCATCACGGAACTGGACGATGTTCTGGGCCAGGGTGCGGCTCAGACCCGCCACCCGGGCCAGCAGGGGCACGGAGGCGGTGTTCAGGTCGACGCCGACGCCGTTTACGCAATCTTCCACCACCGCATCCAGAGAGCGGGCCAGTTGGGTTTGGCTGACGTCATGCTGATACTGGCCAACACCGATGGATTTGGGCTCGATCTTCACCAGCTCTGCGAGGGGATCCTGCAGGCGACGGCCAATGGACACCGCGCCGCGCAGGGCCACATCCAGCTGCGGGAACTCCAGCGCGGCGGTTTCGGACGCGGAGTACACCGAGGCGCCGGCCTCGCTCACCATCACTTTGGTCAGGCCCGGCTTTTTCAGGGCCTTAATCAGCTCGCCGGCGAGCTTATCGGTTTCCCGGGAGGCGGTGCCGTTACCGACGGCGATCAGCTCCACATTGTGCTGGGTGACCAGCTTGGCCAGGGTGGCGAGCGCGTCGTTCCAACGCTTCTGGGGGGCGTGGGGATAGATGGTGTCGGTGGCCACCAGCTTGCCGGTGCCGTCCACCACCGCCACTTTGCAGCCGGTGCGCAGGCCGGGATCCAGCGCCAGGGTGGGGCGCATGCCGGCGGGCGCGGCCATCAGCAGGTCGGAGAGGTTTTCGGCAAACACCTTGATGGCGTCGGCCTCGGCCCGCTCACGCAGGTCGCCCAGCAGTTCGGTCTCCATGGCGAGGCTGATCTTGACCCGCCAGGTCCACTGGCAGAGTTGCTGCAGCCAGCGCTCGCCCGGCGCGTTGCCGGTGGGGAGGTCGAAGTGGCGGGCGATGATCTGTTCGCAGTAGGAGCTGCGATCGCCCTCTTCTTTGTCCGGGTCGGCGTCCAGCGCCAGGGTCAACACCCCTTCGTTGCGCCCGCGCAGCATCGCCAGCGCCCGGTGGGAGGGCACCTTGGCCCAGGGCTCGGCGTGGTCGAAATAGTCCTGGAATTTGGCGCCCGCCTGCTCCTGTCCGCTGATCACCTGGCTTTTCAGGTGGGCGTGTTGTTTGAGGTGCTGACGGATCGCGGCCAGCAGCGTGGCGTCTTCGGCAAAACGCTCCATCAGAATGGCGCGGGCGCCATCCAGTACCGCTTTGGGGGTGTCAAAACCCGCCTCGGGGTTGAAGTAGTCCCGGGCGAGGGTTTCCGGGTCTTCGAGGCGGTTGTCGAACAGCCGGTCGGCCAGCGGCGCCAGGCCCGCTTCGATGGCGATCTGTCCTTTGGTGCGGCGCTTGGGCTTGTAGGGCAGGTAGAGGTCTTCCAGCGCGGTTTTGGTGTCGGCGGCGTGGATGGCGTCGCGCAGGGCGTCGGTCAGCTTGCCCTGATCCTCAATGGATTTGAGGATCGCCTGACGGCGGTCACCAAGCTCGCGCAGGTAGCCCAGGCGGGTTTCCAGGGTGCGCAGCTGGGTGTCATCAAGGGTGCCGGTTACCTCTTTTCGGTAACGGGCAATAAAGGGCACGGTGGCACCCTCATCCAACAGCGTGATGGCGGCTTGTACCTGCTGGGGACGGACGCCCAGTTCCTGGGCAATGAGGTGTGAAATCTGTTCCATAGCGTCAATACTTGCGTTCACCCGTATGGGCGGGATACAAACGGAAAAGACGGTCACCTTAGCACAGGGACCGTCGCGGTTTTTAACGGATTTTTTGTGAATGAAAAAGGCAGATCTGATCACCAAGGAAGGCTGGAACGCGCTGGAAGCGGAATTGAAATATCTGTGGAAGGAGGAGCGTCCCCGAGTAACTCAGGCGGTATCCGACGCCGCCGCGCTGGGTGATCGGAGTGAAAACGCCGAGTACATCTACGGCAAGAAGCGCCTGCGCGAGATCGATCGACGGGTGCGTTTTCTCTCCAAGCGAATGGAGGTGCTCCGGGTGGTCGAGCCGGATCGCCGCCAGGAGGGGAAGGTCTACTTCGGTGCCTGGGTGGAGTTGGAGAACGACGACGGCGAACGGAAGCGGTATCGCCTGGTGGGCCCGGACGAGTTTGATGTGAAAGCGGGCAAGATCAGCATCGATTCGCCGTTGGCCCGCGCCATGCTCGGCAAATCGATCGACGATGAGGTTCGGGTCAGGACGCCCAATGGCGACCAAGTGTTTTATATTAATGCGATACGATACAAAGCGTTCGAGGATTGAGGGGGCAAGGGATGAATCAGGAGACCACGAAGGTCCTGGTCGTTGACGACGATATGCGGTTACGAAATCTGCTGGAGCGCTACCTGGTGGAACAGGGGTTCCAGGTGCGCTCTGCGGCGGATTCCGATCAGATGGATCGCCATCTGGAACGGGAGAACTTCCACCTGCTGGTGCTTGACCTGATGCTGCCGGGGGAAGATGGGTTGTCCATCTGTCGCCGCCTGCGGCAGAAGGGCAATGAGATCCCCATTGTGATGCTGACCGCCAAGGGCGATGAGGTGGATCGCATCATCGGCCTGGAACTCGGCGCCGACGATTACCTGCCCAAACCCTTTAACCCGAGGGAATTGCTGGCACGCATCAAGGCGGTGCTGCGTCGTCGCCCCTCCGAGGTGCCCGGTGCGCCGTCCCAGGAGGAGACCGAGGTGGTGTTTGGCCAGTACCGTCTGAACCTGGCCACCCGTGAAATGTTCCGCGGCGAGGAGCCGGTTCAGCTCACCTCCGGGGAGTTTGCGGTGCTCAAGGTGCTGGTCAGCAACCCCCGCGAGCCGATGAGCCGTGACAAGCTGATGAACCAGGCCCGCGGGCGGGACTACAGCGCGCTGGAGCGCTCCATCGACGTTCAGGTTTCCCGGCTGCGCCGCCTGATTGAAGAGGACCCCTCCAATCCGCGCTACATCCAGACCGTCTGGGGGCTGGGGTACGTGTTTGTGCCCGACGGCAGTGCCCGATAGTGCGTTGGCGGCTGCTGCCCCGCAGTAACTTTGGTCAGACGGTGTTGTTGATCGGCTGCCTGCTGCTGATCAACCAGCTGGTTTCTTACGTGTCGGTGGCGGTGTACGTCATCAAGCCGTCGACCCAGCAGATCAACCAGCTGCTGGCACGTCAGGTTGAGCTGGTGTTTCGCGATCTTCAGCTCGACCTCGACACCCTGACGCCGCTCGACGCGCTGCGGGAAAAGCTGGCGGAAGGGCAGTACATGGAGGCGTTTTCCATCCCGCAGGCTCGCGCCGAAGGGCTGAATGACGCCACCTATTACCGCATCCTTTCCGACCAGATGAGCGAGTACCTTGGCGGCGACGCGGAGGTCCGCATAGCGGGCGGGGACCAGTACCAGATCTGGATCCGTCCGCCCCAGGCCCCGCAGATCTGGCTTCGGGTGCCGCTCTCCGGCTTTGATGAATCCAAGATCAACCCGCTGACCATCTACCTGATGGTGATCGGCGCCCTGTCGGTACTGGGCGGCTGGTGGTTTGCCCGCCTCCAGAGCCGCCCCCTTCGTCGCCTGCAGCGGGCGGCGTTGCAGGTGTCCCGGGGCCGCTTTCCCAAAGCCCTCCCCCTGTCCGGTTCTGCCGAGGTGATGGAGGTGACCAAGGCGTTCAACCAGATGGCCCGCTCCATGGCGGAGCTGGAGGCAGACCGTAACCTGCTGCTGGCGGGGGTTTCCCACGACCTGCGTACACCCCTGACCCGCATCCGTCTGGCTTCAGAGATGATGAGCGAACAGGATGCCTTCCTGAAAGAGGGCATCGAAGCGGACATCGATGACATGAACGCCATCATCGACCAGTTCATCGCCTTTATCCGGGGCCACCAGGATGAAGCGATGCAGGTGCTCAGCGTCGACGAGTTGCTTAAAGATGTGGCGCAGCAGGAGGAGGTGCGCGGGCAGGACATCGAACTGTCGCTCGGGCACACCCCGGGCATCAAGTTGCAGCCGGTGGCGATAAAACGGGTGGTCACCAATCTGGTAGAGAACGGCATCCGCTATGGCAATGGCTGGCTGCGTCTCAGCTCCGGCGTGGAGCGCGGCTGGGTCTGGTTCAAGGTTGAGGACAACGGCAGCGGCATCCCCACGGATCGCCTGGAGGAGCTGTTTCAGCCCTTTAAGCAGGGCGACAGCGCGCGGGGTGGCGCCGGTTCCGGCCTCGGACTGGCCATCGTGAAACGGATTGTCGACGGCCACGGTGGTGAGATCCTGCTGGCCAATCGCCGGGAGGGGGGACTGGAAGCCAAGGTGAGGCTGCCCCTGGAGGGCGGCGAGTGATCGCCAGACGAAAAAAAGCCGCTCAACCGAGCGGCTTTTTTGATCCCGTTACGAGGGATTAGGTTCTGGGGCCAGCCTGCACGATGGCGTCGGAGACGTCGTACTTGGCGAAGTTCTGCTGGAACTCGGCAGCCAGCTGGCGGGCGTACTGATCGTACAGCGCCGCATCGGCCCAGGTCTGTTTCGGGTTGAGCAGCATTGGGTCGACACCGGGGATCGCCTTAGGCACCTCAAGGTTGAGAACCGGCAGCGCTTCGGTCTCCACCTCGGCAAGTTCACCGGACACGATGGCGTCGATGATGGCGCGGGTGGTGGGGATATCAAAACGCTGGCCCTGGCCATAGGGGCCGCCGGTCCAGCCGGTGTTCACCAGGTACACCTGGCTGCCAAACTGCTCAATCCGCTCCATCAGCAGCTCGGCGTAAACGCCGGCGGGACGGGGGAAGAAGGGGGCACCAAAACAGGTGGAGAAGGTGGATTCAATCGCCGCGCTGGAGCCGATCTCGGTGGAGCCCACCTTGGCGGTGTAGCCGGAGAGGAAGTGGTAGGCGGCGGCCTCTTTCGAGAGCCTGGCGACCGGCGGCAGCACCCCGGATACGTCGCAGGTCAGGAACACCACGGCGCTGGGCTCGGCGCCCCGATTGATCTCGACGCGCTGGGCGATGTGCTCCAGCGGGTAGGCCGCGCGGCTGTTCTGGGTCTTGGTGCTGTCGGTGTAATCCGGCGTGCGTTGGCCATTGAGGACCACGTTTTCCAGCACGCTGCCAAAGCGGATGGCGTCCCAGATTACCGGTTCGTTTTTCTGCGACAGGTCGATGCATTTGGCGTAGCAGCCGCCCTCAATGTTGAACACGCCGCCGGGCGCCCAGCCGTGCTCGTCGTCCCCGATCAGGAAGCGTTTCGGGTCGGCGGAGAGGGTGGTTTTGCCGGTGCCGGACAAGCCGAAGAACAGGGTGGTGTCGCCCGCTTCGCCGACGTTGGCGGAGCAGTGCATCGGCAGCACACCCTTGGCCGGCAACAGGAAGTTCTGCACCGAGAACATCGATTTTTTCATCTCGCCGGCGTAACGCATGCCTGCCAGCAGCACTTTACGCTGGGCAAAGTTGATGATCACCGTGCCATCGGAGTGGGTGCCGTCGCGCTCGGGGTCACACTGAAAACTGGGTACGTTCAGGATCTGCCAAACCGGCTTGCCGGCACGGTTGAACTGCTCGGGAACGATAAACAGGTTGCGGGCGAAGAGCTGGTGCCAGGCGGTTTCGGTGCGCACCGAGAGGGGCAGATAGTGCGCGTCATCGGCGCCCACTTCCAGCTCAGAGAGAAAGTGATCCTGGCCATCCAGGTGCGCTTCCACCCGCTGCCAAAGCGCATCAAACCGGGCGGCGTCGAAGGGACGGTTCACATTGCCCCATTCGATCTCCGTGGCGGTGGTGGGCTCCTGGACGATAAAGCGGTCCTTGGGGGAGCGGCCGGTGCGGTGTCCGGTTTCCACGACTAATGCGCCATTGTCCGCAAGGCTGCCTTCCTTGCGAGCCAGGGCGGCCTCAACCAGCTCGGCGCTGGAGAGGTTTTGCCAGATCACTGACATAGATAAACTCCTCGGTCCATTTAGTGAGTAATGCGGGCGATTCCTATCGCCTCTTTATTGGCCAGAAAGTGTATATCAGTGTGGCAGGCTGTGCGACAGGTGTGATGGCTATCACATTATATTGAGCGTAAAAAAAGCAGGGCGATGCCCTGCTTTGGGTTCTGTTCGGGCGCAGCGCCCCCGAGATCAGTGCTGGGTTTGCGACGCGTCGCCGCCACCCTGGGTCAGGGCACCAATATCGACCGCATCGAAACGGTATTGGGCGCCACAGTAGTCGCAATGCATGGCGATTTCGCCCTGCTCCTCGATGATGGCGTTCAGTTCGGCGTGGTCGATGGTCGACAGGGCCGCCAGGCTGCGCTCGCGGGAGCAGCCGCAGCGGAACACCACGTCTGAGGGCTCAAACACCTGAACGGACTCCTGGTGGTAGAGGCGGTGGAGCACCTCCAGCGCATCCAGGCCAAACAGCTCTTCGGCCTTGATGGTGTCAGTGAGGCTTTCCAGGTGCTCAAACTCCACTTCGGCATTCACGTTGCTGGCGGGCATCTCCTGCAACAGCATGCCGGCCGCGTGCTCACCGTTGGCGTGCAGCCACAGACGGGTACGCAGCTGTTCGGACTGGGCAAAGTACTGTTCCAGGCAGGCGGCCAGGGTCGCTTCGGTCAGGCCGACCACGCCCTGATAGCGCTCGCCCTCTTTCGGGGTGATGGTGATCACCAGGTGGCCCTTGCCCACCATCTGTTGCAGATCCCCTTCGGGCACCTCGCCCTCGAAGCGGGCAACGCCGCGCAGGGTCTGGTTGTGGGTTCCGTTGATCACCAACAGCCGCAGCGGACCATCGCCCTGGATCTGCACGGCAATTTCACCTTCAAATTTCAGGATGGCGGTCAGCAGGGATGTGGCCGCCACCATCTCACCCAGCAGACGCTGTACCGGCGCCGGGTAATCGTGGCCGCTCAGCATCTGTTGGTAGCTCTCTTTCAGTTGCACCAGTTCGCCGCGGACGTCGGCCTGATCGAACAGGTAGCGATACAGCTTGTCAGTCATCGTCTTACTCATCCTGGTTTTTAAAGCGAAGCAGGGCTCGGCGCTGCTTCTTGTCCGGCCGGCTGGCCCGGGGATCGGCGTCGGCCATCAGGCGACGCTGTTCTGCCCGCTCTGCGCGGCGGGCCATGCTGTCTTGCGTTTCGTCGTAAAGGGCTTGTGCCAGCGGGGCGCTCAGTCGTTTCTCCGACAACCCCTTGATCACCAGTTCCTTTTCGTCATTACCCTGCCAGAGGGTCAGGGTGGCACCGACCTCAACTTTCCTGCCCGGCTTGCAGCGCTGGCCATTCACCTGCACCTTGCCGCCGTTGATCATCTCCTGCGCCAGGCTGCGTGTCTTGTAAAATCGCGCTGCCCAAAGCCATTTATCGAGACGAACACCGGTAATGGACTCATTTGATGGTGGTTTTGGCACAAATACCCCCTACGCTTAAAGAACCAAGTCTTTCTTGGGTGCCCTAAAAAAGGGGCGGACAAGCTAGCATAATCGCCGGTTTTGTGCCATTTCCCCAGTATTGCCTCTCCTTGGCTTGTTGGGGGGTATGGCGTAAGTTAGCATGATACAAGCACATTTATTGGACATGACCGACGTGTGAGCGTTGGCGTGTGGATACCGTTTCCGAACGCATGGACTACTCAATCGCGATCCAGCGAATGCTGGCAAAGGTGCCGCAGGCGGCACTGGCAAAGGCCCTGACCCTAGGGCTGGCGCTCTATGCTTTGTATCTGGCGGCGTTGATCACCTGGCAACTGGTGCCGCTGCCTGAACAAAACGCCCCCGCCTGGCGTCCCACTCCCGCCGCGCAGAATGGCGCATCGTCCTCAGCCTCCCTGGACGGTCTGATTTCCCTGTCATTATTCGGCAAGCCGGATAAGAGTGCCGAAGCCGCCAAACCGGTGGAGCCGGTGCAACGCGACCTGATCACTGACGCCCCCAAAACCACTCTGCGCATTTTGTTGACCGGCCTGGTCGCCAGCAGCGTTGAGGAGCGGGGCATCGCCATCATTGAAAGTGGCGGCAGTCAGGAGACTTACGGCATTGGTGACAAGATCAAAGGCACCAGTGCCAGCCTTCATGAAGTGTACGCCGACCGGGCCATCATTCTGAACCAGGGCCGCTACGAGACCCTGATGCTGGATGGCGTGGAGTACACCCGTGAGATGGCCACCGAAACTCAACGCCTGCGTGAGCAGCCTCAGGCCGAGGTGGACATGCGGGACGACGAGGAGACCGCTCAGGCCCTGGAAGAAGCCCGTGACGCCATGCTGAACGATCCCGGCAAGCTTCAGGATTACCTGTCGATATCTCCGGTACGGGACCAGGAAACCGGCGGGCTTCGCGGCTATCGACTGAATCCGGGCAAGAATCGTGAGATTTTCATGCAGTCCGGTTTGCAACCTAATGATCTCGCAGTCTCAATGAACGGCTATGATCTCACCAATATGGGGGAATCGATGCAGATCCTCTCCCAGTTGGCGGAGCTGGATGAAGTATCCCTGATGGTGGAGCGGGAGGGTCAATTGACCGAAGTCCTGTTCGCTCTGCCCACGCAATAAAAGAATCAAGGCGAAGGAAGCACAATGACCAACATGCAGCGTCGACTGCCCTGGGTGCGCAATAGCATTGCCGCTGGCTTGCTGGCTGGCATGGCCGCCTTTGGGGGGGGAGCCCTGGCTGCGGATGCGCAGTACGCGGCCAACTTCAAAGGCACGGACATTCAGGAATTCATCAACATCGTTGGGAAAAACCTGAATCGCACCATCATTGTTGACCCCACGGTGCGGGGCAAAATCAACGTCCGCAGTTACGACTTGCTCAGCGAAGAGCAGTACTACCAGTTCTTCCTGAGCGTGCTCCAGGTATACGGCTACGCCGTGGTGGAGATGCCTGGCACCAACATCATCAAGGTGGTGAAGGACAAGGACGCCAAGGATTCCAACATTCGCGTCGCGGATGACCAGTACCCCGGCGAAGGGGATGAGATGGTCACCCGCATCGTGCCGCTTTACAACGTTGAAGCGAAGCAGTTGGCGCCGCTGTTGCGCCAGCTCAACAACAACGCCGGCGGCGGTAACGTGGTTAACTACGATCCCTCCAACGTCCTGATGATCACCGGTCGTGCGGCGGTGGTGAACAAGCTGGTTGAGATCGTCAAACGGGTCGACCTGCAGGGTGACACCAAGGTGGAAGTGGTGCGCCTCGCCTACGCCTCCGCCGGCGAGATGGTGCGCATCATCGACGCGCTCTATCGTGGCACCGGCCAGCAGGCGACCACCGGCACCGGCTCCATCCCCAAGGTGGTGGCGGACGAGCGCACCAACTCCGTGGTGATCTCCGGTGACGAGCGGGCCCGTCAGCGTGCGGCGGCCCTGGTTCGCGAACTGGACCAGGAGATGAAGAACTCCGGCAACACCAAGGTGGTGTACCTGAAGTACGCCAAGGCGGAAGATCTGCAGGAGGTGCTCTCCGGCTTTGCAGAAAGTCTGCAGACCGAAGAGGGCGGCGCCCAGACCCAGCGTCGCCGCAACAACGAAATCACCATCATGGCGCACGCCG